>NZ_JAMBLM010000008.1:0-184432 GCF_023337095.1 Bacteroides caecicola | reverse complement strand
ATTCTTTGATATAAAAATATCCATCTGTTGATTTTTGTGTATATTCTTTAGGATATCTGTTTGAGGGTGTTCCCGTATATATCCAGTCAATCCTGACGTGACTTATATCTTGGTGGCATTTTATTCGGAAATAAGCAGGTTCTTTTCCATCGTCTGATGTACTTATATTGCGAGGCTCTACGGAATAAATAAGTCCACTGCCAGATTTATAGAGTAATTCTAAAGAAATGGAAGGTGGATAGTAACTGAACGGTGATTTGTTTATTGTTGTGTCAATTTGTGTGTTTATACTACGACTTGTAATCGTAGAAGATTTTCTGTTGTTGTTAATTTCATAGAAATCATTATTGTTACAAGAAAATAATGTTATTATGAAAAAGAATAAAAATAATGGTTGTACGGTGGATGTATTGTTGAATGTTTTCATAATTTAGAGATTTAGTTGATAGCTTTGTAGATGTTGACCATTGCCAAACTATCTGATTCGTTTAAACGGGGAGATGAGGAGGCGGGTGGGGTATCATCGTCCGAAGAACAAGAGAAGTTGAACAAACAGAATAATAAACATACCCATCCGATAGCCGGGCTTCTGAAAAGAAAATGGATTTTCTTCTTCAGAAATTTGAAGTTAATGATTCGCATAGTGATTATTGATTAAGAGGTTAGATTTTTATAGGATTTTTCTTGGACTTGTGATTTGTAATTGAACAAAGGTTTTCCTGAATGATTTTTGGCAATTTTAATAAAAATATTTAGAAAAATCAAGAAGATAAGCAAGAAATCTTATACGCTTAATCAACTTATCTGATTAGGTGTATAAGTTAAATTGTTTCTAAGGGATACGTGTAAATTGCGGCATAAAATTCATTGGGATGGATGCGGGTGTTTATCCGCATGTTTACCCCAATTCATCCGCATAAGTTGGTCAACGCAAGCCGTAGTGTTTTAACCTGTCCGAACATTGGAAAAATGTTTCCGAAAGCTCTGTTTTTATGCTTTCAGGTTATAATTTGTAAGAAGATTGCCGCTAAGTTGATAAAGTCGGGCGGCAAGGAGAAGGGAAGGAAGGGATAGCAAGCATAAAAAAGAGGCGCTTCTCACAAAGTGCCTCTTTATAGAATAAGAGAGTTTATGAATGTTTCGTTTAATGTTACTTATCCATTGTGATTGTCATTTCGGGAACCAAAATGAAATCTTTCTTTCTTGCATTCCATTTGTAATATTCCGTGGTAATGCTCTTGTTACTATAAGTATAACGGATGCAGAGGTCGTTTTCCCAACGGTTCTTCATGCTGTTCCATTTCTGAGAAACGTTTTCCGTCATTCTTTGGTTGTCGTCATACTTATAATTATATTTCATATAGTTTGTCAGCATATTGCCGTCCATCTTGTAAACGGTTTCTGATACTTTCACTCCGTTGACTTCTTCTGCGTTATAGATTAAATTGTTATCCGGATTGGCAGAAAAAACTGTAACGTTAGCAACAAATGCAATTACTGCAACCAATGTGATTTTAATTAAATTCAAAGCTTTCATATCTTTATAACTTTAAGGTTTTACTTTCTTTTTGATTATCTTTACGCTGCAAATGTAGTAAAATACTTGATAATACACCTAATTTTTGCCTAAAAAAATGCAATAAATTAGCAAAGTGTTACCATTTAAAGATATGTTAACAGTTTGAACCGTTTAATGTGCTTCCAACCAATTTTTACCCCAACCGCAGTCTGCTTGCAAGGGAGCTTTCATTTTGTAAGCACTTTCCATTTCGCTTATCACGATTTGCTCTACTTTCTCTCGTTCTGAGGGCACTACGCTAAAGTTTAATTCGTCATGTACCTGAAGAATCATCTTCGATTGCAGACCTTCTTCTTTGAAGCGGCGGTAGATGCGTATCATGGCTACTTTGATGATGTCGGCAGCGCTTCCCTGTATCGGAGCGTTGATGGCATTTCGTTCGGCATACCCGCGAACCACTGCATTGTGTGAGTTGATATCGGGCAGGTAGCGTCTGCGCTTGAATATGGTTTCGATGTATCCTTTCTCGCGTGCCGAGCGAATGCTTTCATCCATGTATTCTTTTACGTGCGGGTAATTCTGAAAATATCCGTCGATTAGTTCTTTCGCTTCTTTGCGGTCGACGTTCAAGCGTTCCGCCAGTCCGAATACCGAAATGCCGTAAATGATACCGAAATTAGCCGTTTTCGCCTTGCTTCGTTGCTCGCGTGTTACTTGGCTCAGGTCTATCTTATAGATTTTGGCAGCCGTGGCAGCATGGATGTCTTGCCCTTTTTGGAAGGCTTCTATCATGTGGGGGTCGCCGCTCAGGTGAGCCATGATGCGCAACTCGATTTGTGAATAGTCGGCAGAGAAGAACTCACACCCGTCGTCGGGTATGAACGCTTTGCGTATTTCTTTTCCGTCTTCGTTACGGATGGGGATGTTTTGCAGGTTGGGGTTGCTGGAGCTCAAACGCCCGGTAGCCGTAATGGTTTGGTTAAACGACGTATGGATGCGCCCCGTATGCGGATTTATCAGTTGGGGCAGGGCGTCGATGTACGTACCTAACAGCTTTTTCAGTCCGCGGTGTTCCAATATCTTTCCTACTATCTCGTGTTTGCCCCGCAGACTTTCCAACACTTCTTCCGAAGTTACATATTGTCCGGTTTTGGTTTTCTTCGCCTTGTCTACTATTTTCAAGCGGTCGAACAGCACTTCGCCGACTTGTTTGGGTGAGGCGATATTGAATTCCACTCCTGCCAGTTGGTGAACCTCTGCTTCGATTTGGTTCATGCGCGCCGTGAAATGTTTCGATGTCTCTTTCAGGGCATCGGTATCTATGCGCACGCCGTTTCGTTCCATGTAGGCAAGTACCGGGACGAGCGGCATTTCTATCTCCTCAAACAGCGGCTTGGCATTGCTTGTTTCAAGTTCCTTTTCCAAAACGTGTTTCAGCTTCAGCGTTACGTCAGCATCTTCGCAGGCATACTTATATACATCCGATGGCGGAAGGTCGCGCATGTTTTTCTGATTCTTTCCTTTGGCTCCTATCAGTTCTTCTATCTTGATGGTTTCATATTTCAGATAGATTTCGGCAAGGTAATCCATTCCGTGCCGAAGCTCAGGTTGAAGAATGTAGTGGGCAATCATCGTGTCGAACATCGGACCTCCGATTTCTACGCCGTAGTTGGAAAGTACAAGCATATCGTACTTGATGTTTTGTCCCACCTTTAAAGTTTTTGGGTTCTCAAACACGGGCTTGAAAAGATTAACAATTTTTTGCGCTTCCTCACGTTCAGCCGGCACCGGTACGTAAAAAGCCTGATTTTCGGCGTAAGCGAAGCTCATTCCTACGAGTTCGGCGGTAATCGGGTCAGTTCCCGTAGTCTCCGTATCCAGACTGAAAATTTCTTTTGTAAGTATCTTTTGTAATAATTCTTGTCTTTTTTCTTCTGTATCAATTAGTTGATAGTCGTAAGATAGGTCTTCTAAGCGCGTGAGATTTGAATTTTTAATTTCATCTGTATTCTCGTCCGCAAAAAATCCAAAGAGATCGGCTTGTGGAGCGGCAGGGGTAGGGGTGGTTTTCTTCTCGTTTTTAAATACCCGCTCCATCAGCGTGCGAAACTCCATTTCCTCGAAAATTTTCCGCAAGGCTTCTTCGTTCGGAGTTTCGCGCTTCAGCGCATCCATATCGAGCGCAATGGGAACATCGGTTTTAATTGTGGCAAGAAATTTCGAAAATTCGATTTGCTCGCGGTTGGTCTCAACCTTTGTTTTGATAGAGCCTTTCAGCTGGTCGGTATTGGTAAGCAGGTTTTCGATGCTGCCGAATTGGGCGATGAGTTTCTGAGCTGTCTTTTCGCCCACGCCCGGACAACCCGGAATGTTGTCGGAAGCATCGCCCATCAGTCCCAGCATGTCGATGACTTGGGTAGGCGACTGGATGTTGAATTTCGCCTTTACTTCCTCCACTCCCATCACGTCGAACTCTTTGTCACCGTATTTCGGGCGATACATAAATACATATTCACCCACTAACTGTCCGTAATCCTTGTCGGGAGTCATCATATACGTGCGGATGCCCCGCTTGCCCGCTTCGGTAGCCAGTGTGCCGATTACATCGTCTGCCTCATACCCCGGTACTTCTAAGATAGGTATGTTATAAGCGCGGATAATATCTTTTATAATCGGAACCGAAAGCCGGATTACTTCAGGAGTTTCTTCCCGCTGAGCCTTGTATTGCTCAAAGGCTTCGTGGCGGAAGGTCGGTCCGGCAGGGTCGAAGGCTATCCCGATGTGTGTGGGGTTCTCCTTTTTGAGCACATCTTCCAGCGTATTGACAAAGCCAAGCACGGCAGAAGTATTGAAACCCTTTGAGTTAATGCGCGGGTTTTTGATAAGGGCGTAGTAAGCACGATAAATCAGTGCGTAAGCGTCGAGTAGAAATAGTTTATCCATTTCGTTATAAAAATCTTAGGTTTTTAAGGCATAAAAGTACAAAAAAATACGCTATTAGCTGTTTTATTATTACTTTTGTGCGATAATTAAATGCTGCATGGATAAACTGGAACTAATTAAATTACCGATAGAAAAAGAACTGGGCGAATTTAAAACGCTTTTTGAGATGTCGCTGCGCAGTGACAATCCGCTGTTGGGCGAAGTATTGGGATACATCAGGAAGCGTAACGGAAAGATGATGCGCCCCATTCTGGTGTTGCTGATGGCCAAGCTTTTTGGTGAAGTGGCGGATGCTACTTTACATGCTGCCCTATCGTTGGAGTTGCTTCACACAGCCAGTTTAGTTCACGACGATGTGGTGGATGAAAGTGACGAGCGGCGCGGACAGTCATCGGTAAACGCACTTTATAACAACAAAATATCGGTTCTGGTAGGCGATTACATGCTTGCCACCAGCTTGAAACATGCAGCGCATACGGGTATCTTGGAATTGGTGGAACTGGTGGCACGTTTGGGACAAGATCTTTCGGAAGGGGAGATTATCCAGCTGGAAAACACCTCCAATCAGAATTTCTCGGAAGAAGTTTACTTCAACGTTATCCGTAAGAAAACAGCGGCTCTGTTTACGGCAAGTGCCGAAAGCGGTGCGGTTTCGGTACACGCGGGAAAGACGGAAGAACGGAATGCGGCATTATTTGGCGAGATGATAGGCATTGCGTTTCAGATTAAAGACGATATTTTCGATTATTATACTTGTCCGGAGCTGGGCAAACCCACCGGCAATGACATGCTGGAAGGCAAACTGACATTGCCTGCCCTTTATGTGTTGAACAAGACGAACGATGAATCGCTCCGCGCATTGGCACTCCGGATTCGTTCGATGGAAGCCTCTAAGGAAGAAATCGCCTCGTTTGTTGAACTGATAAAGCAGGAGGGAGGTATCGCTTACGCCGAAAGCGTGATGCGTTCGTATCGCGACAAGGCATTAGACCTGCTCCCGGAATCTGCCGAACCTTCCATTCGCGAAGCACTTACCGCGTATATCGACTACGTGATAGAGCGTGAAAAATAAGCGGAATAACATTCGTTATCTTCACTATACGGCCCGATGAAACCTCCGATTTCATCGGGCTTTTTTTATGCGGATAGAGCCGGAAAACGCTACCATTAGTGTTACTCATCCCATGCGGTAGCGTTACTCTGTTCTACCCGAAGCGTTGATGTGTTCTATGGGTAGCGTTTTATCTCACAATCAGAAGAACTTTGTTTCTTCATCCACGATGTCCGACAGCAAAAGGTTAGCCAGCCGGCTTGTTCCCAAACGGAAAAACTCGTTGGTCAGCCATTCCTTTCCTAATACTTCTTTTACGATGGTGTAATAGGCGAGGGCATCTTCTACCGTGTTAATGCCTCCGGCGGGCTTAAAACCTACTTTCCGACCGGTTTCGAGGAAGTATTCCTTGATGGCTTGACACATCACGTATGCAGCTTCGGGCGTAGCGGCAGGTTTCTCTTTGCCGGTAGATGTCTTGATGAAATCTGCCCCCGAATACATCGCCAAGATAGAGGCTTTCTTGATGTTTTCGGAACTGCCCAATGCACCTGTTTCGAGGATTACTTTCAGATGCTTGTCGCCGCATACGTCTTTCAGTTCCTCGATTTCATCGCACATTCCTTCGTAATCTCCGCTCAGGAATTTGCCTACCGGGATAACGATGTCGATTTCATCGGCTCCGGCGTGGAGTGCCATTGCGGTTTCGGCAACTTTCACTTCCGTGAAGGTTTGCGACGAGGGGAAACCACCCGAAACGCAGGCTATCTTTACATCGTCCGCCTCCAGCGTGCTGTTTACGATTTCCGCCATGTTGGGGTAGACGCAGATGGCAGCTACGTTTTTCAGGTCGGGATATTTGTCTACAAATTCATTAACCTTTTCGGTGAAACGCATCACGCTTTCCTCGCTGTCGGTACATTTCAGCGTGGTCAAATCAATGCAGTTGAAAAGGAATTTCTTTACCTCCTTCGTATTGTTTTCTTGCATGTATTTGTTGAGAAGATTCGCCGTTTTCGCAGCGATTTCATCGTCATGGAGTGCCGTATTGTATTTGCTGAGCGCAAGTTCATACTTGTTGGCTTGTCCGAGGTTTTCGCGGTCTTCTTCGTAATATTCCATATCTTATTTCAGTTTAGGGTTGTTTTTATGTCTTTCCTTGTCTCGTGAGGTTTTCTTTTCCAAATTTTTCCGGAAGGCTTCGGTCAGGTTGACCCCCGTCTGGTTTGCCAAGCACAGAAGTACCCAAAGTACATCCGCCATTTCATCGCCGAGGTCGTGTTTCTCGCCCTCCTTAAACGACTGGTCGCCATAGGTGCGCGCCATAATCCGCGCCAGTTCTCCTACCTCTTCAGTAAGGACTGCCATGTTGGTCAGCTCGCTGAAATACCGTACACCATACGTCTTTATCCAGTCGTCCACGCTTTGTTGTGCTTCTTCTAACGTCATGATTATTCTTTGTTTTTCGTATCCATGCAGATGGTTACAGGTCCGTTATTCAACAATTCTACTTTCATATCGGCTCCAAACTCTCCGGTTCCTACTTCTTTTCCCAGTCCGATGCTAAGCTCGTTGCAGAAATATTCGTAGAGCGGAACAGCCGTTTGGTGTCCGGCAGCCCGGATATACGACGGTCGATTCCCTTTCTTGGTCGACGCCATCAGTGTAAACTGGCTGACCACCAAAATTTCACCGTTTACATCGATGACGGAGCGGTTCATTACGCCGTTTTCATCGTCGAATATCCGCAGGTTAAGCACCTTCTTGCAGAGCCAGTCGGCGTCTTCGCGTGTGTCTGCTTCTTCAATGCCTACTAATATCATGAGCCCTTCTCGGATGGCTGATTTGCATACTCCGCCGATGGTGACGGAAGCATGGCTTACTCGTTGGATTACTACTCTCATCGTTTTAAATCTTACTTTGACAAATGTACGAAATTAATCGGGATTGCTGAAACGAAGTGTTGAATTTTAGATGTGCTGAGCTTTGCGGTTCTTTCTGTTTACTTTTCGCCGTTTAAGCTCTCTTTAATGTTTCTGGCAGCCACCATTCCCACCGTTTCGGCAATATCTTCAAGGCTTGCTTCCCTGATGCGGGCAACGCTCTTGAACCTTTTCAGCAGTGCGGTTTTCCGTTTCTCGCCCACACCCTTGATGTTATCCAGCGCCGAGGCAATCTGACTTTTGCTCCGCTTGTCGCGATGGAACGTGATGGCAAACCGATGCACTTCGTCTTGTATCCTTTCCAGCAGATGGAAAAGGGGAGTGCCTTGCTTGATTCCGATGCTTACGGGCGGAAAACCAAACAGAATCTCCGAAGTGCGGTGGCGTCCGTCTTTAGCAAGTCCAGCTATCGGAATCTGCAAATGAAGCTCATCTTCGATAACCTGACGTACTACCTCCATTTGTCCCTTTCCACCGTCGGTCAGGATTAAATCAGGCAGTTCGCCCTGCTCCTGCAATACACGTGTGTAACGCCGGCGCACCACTTCCTGCATCGATGCGTAATCGTCCGGCCCTACAACCGTTTTTATGATGTATTTCCGGTAATCTTTCTTGCTGGGTTGTGCTTTCTTGAATACCACACAAGCGGCTACGGCATCCGAACCCTGTATGTTGGAATTATCGAAACATTCGATTCTTACGGGCATTTTATCTATATGTAACTGGTCTTGGATTTCCTTCATCAGACGTACGCTGCGCTGTTCCGGATTCAACTTCTCGGCTTGCTTCAGGCGGTCTACCTTATACTGTTTGACGTTCATAATCGAAAGCTCCAGCAAATGTTTCTTCTCTCCGCGTTGCGGAATGGTAAACGTTACGCCCTGCATTTCCATATCCAGTTCAAAGGGAACGATAATCTCTTTCGACATACTCTTGTAACGTTCTCTCATCTCCACGATGCCTAATTGCAGAAGTTCCTCTTTCGTTTCGTTCATACGTACTTTGTATTCGAAAGTGAAGGCCTGATTGATACATCCGTTCGTGATGTGGAGGTAATTGATATAAGCAGCTCCTTCGTCGGTTTCAATAGAAAATACATCAATGTTGTGGAAGAACGAGCTTACTACCTCGCTCTTTGCCCGGTAACTTTCTATCAGCTCGTATTTCTCTTTGATTTTCTGAGCCTCCTCAAACTTCATTTCCGCCGCCAGTTGCTGCATCTCTTTCATCATGATGTTGCTGATGGCTTGCGTATTTCCCCTTAGTAATTCTCTTGCAGCCGAGATATTTTGCATGTATTCATCGTGCGATTGCAGTCCCACACACGGAGCTTTGCAGTTCTTTATATGATACTCCAAACACACTTTGAATTTGCCGTCGCGAATGTTTTCCGGAGTAAGTGCAAATTTACAGGTACGTAGCGGATACAGTTTCTTGATGAGTAACAGCACTGCCTGCATGGAGGGGATATGGCTATACGGCCCGTAATATGTAGAACCGTCTCGGACGATGCGCCGTGTGCTGAAGATACGGGGAAAGTATTCGTTGGTAACACAAATCGATGGATAACTCTTGTCATCTTTCAGCAGAACGTTATAACGCGGCTTGTATTTCTTGATTAAATTGTTTTCGAGTAGCAGAGCGTCTTCTTCTGTCTTTACTACGATGTAACGTATATCGGCAATCTTGTTTACCAGTATACGTGTTTTGGCGGAATGGTGATCTCTTGAGAAATACGAATAAACACGACGTTTCAGATTCTTTGCCTTTCCTACATAAATAATCGTCCCCTCTTCGTTCAGGTATTGATAGATGCCCGGACTGTCTGGAAGGTTCAGTACGATGCCCCGCAAGTATTCGTTATGGCTGAGTATTTCGTTGTTCTCCATGTGCAGAATATGAAGCACAGATTCCTCAGGCGTATCGGAAAGCAGGCTTACCGGAACAATGGAATCTGTGCTTCTTTGAAATGGTTTATAGTTGTAAGAGGGTAGTGATGTCTACATCGCTGGTGAAAGCTTGTCGTCCGTTTAAGTTCTTCAGCTCGACCACGAAGTTGACGTACGACTTCTTCACTCCGAATTTTCCCATCAAACGGCAAGCGGCAGCCATCGTTCCTCCCGTGGCAAGCAGGTCGTCGTGCAACAAAACGATGTCGTTTTCGTTGATGGCATCTTTATGAATCTGTATCGTATCGGTTCCGTATTCTTTGGCGTATGTTTCTTCAAGAACCTCTGCGGGTAATTTGCCCGGCTTACGTGCCATAATAAATCCTGCTCCCAAGCGTGCCGCCAAAGCGCCGCCCAAGATGAATCCTCTTGACTCAATGCCTACCACTTTGGTGATGCCTTTGTCTTTATACATTTCGTATAGTTCGTCAATCATGCCCTGTAAGCACTCTGCATTCTTGAAGAGGGTAGTCACGTCGTAGAACAATATTCCCGGTATGGGGAAATCCGGTATCTTACGTAAGTTTTTCTTTAATGTTTCTTTGTTCATATCCAATAGTTTATAAGTAATCTTTAAATAAATTGTTTCACGTGAAACACGCACCTTTATCTGCCGAGGAGGACGAGTAACACGTTGATGTCGCTGGGAGATACGCCCGGTATGCGGCTGGCTTGTGCCAATGTCTCAGGATCTATCTTAATCAACTTCTGTCGTGCTTCGGTGGAGAGGGATTGCAGGTTGGCGTAATCGAACTTGCCCCGGATGCGGATGGCTTCCAGCCTATGTATCTTGTCGGCTATCATTCGTTCGCGGTCGATGTAGCCTTTGTACTTTATCTGCACTTCGGCTGCTTCGATAACCTCATCTTTCCGCTCCGTTATCCGGTCAAGTTCTTCCTTGAATGCCGAAACGTGAGGGGCTATGTTCTCAATGGTTACCTGTGGACGGCTGAGCAAGTCGATGAGTTTGCAGCCGTGAGCAAGGCGTGCCGTGCCGATGCTTTCCAGTGCGTCGTTGATGCGGTCGGCCTTGATAGAGTAATTTTTCGCGAACTCTACGATACGCTCTACTTCGGCACGCTTTTTACAGAGCAGGTCGTAACGGCTTTGTTTAGCCAAGCCGAGGCGATAAGCGCGTTCGGTCAGCCGCATGTCGGCATCGTCTTGGCGGAGCAGGATGCGATACTCGGCGCGTGAAGTAAACATACGGTAAGGCTCGTCTACACCTTTTGTTACCAAGTCATCGATAAGAACACCGATGTATGCTTCGTCTCGCCCTAATACGAATGGTTCACCGCCGTGGCAGTTCTGATGTGCATTGATACCGGCTATGATTCCCTGACCCCCGGCTTCTTCGTATCCGGTTGTGCCGTTTACTTGTCCGGCAAAGAACAGGTTTTTGATTATCTTCGATTCCAACGTATGTCTTAATTGGGTAGGGTCGAAGTAGTCGTATTCGATGGCATAGCCGGGACGGTAGATAACCAAATCTTTGAAACACGGGATTCGTTTCAGTGCTTCGATTTGGATATCCATCGGCAGCGATGAAGAAAATCCGTTTAAGTAAAGCTCGTTGGTCGTTTCTCCTTCCGGCTCAAGGAACAGTTGGTGTTGCGGCTTGTCGGGGAAGGTTACGATTTTTGTCTCGATACTCGGACAGTAGCGAGGTCCGATGCTTTGTATCTGTCCGTTGAAAAGGGGAGAATCCGCCAGTCCGCTGCGCAGAACTTCGTGTACCTCTTCGTTGGTATAACACGTCCAACACTGAAGTTGCTTGAGTCGGCGCGGCTCGCTGATAAACGAAAAGCTGTGGAAATCATTTTCTCCATCCTGAGTTTCCATCAGGTCGAAACGGACGCTTCGTGCATCGATGCGTACGGGAGTTCCGGTTTTCATGCGTCCGGCAGTTACGCCGTGGCGCGTGATGGATTCGGTCAGATGATAAGAAGCCGGCTCGGCGCAACGTCCGCCCGCCAACATCTTATGTCCGATGTGCATCAATCCGTTGAGGAAAGTTCCTGCCGTAAGGATGACACATTTGGCGCGAAACGTAACTCCCCAACACGTAACCAGTCCTGTCACTTCTCCGTTTTCAACGATAAGTTCTTCCACCGTATCTTGCCAGATGTGCAGGTTGGGAATGTTTTCAAGAATCTCACGCCACGTCCAGATAAACTTCTGCCGGTCGCATTGTGCGCGCGGACTCCACATAGCCGGTCCTTTCGAGCGGTTTAACATCCGAAACTGAATGGCAGTGCGGTCGGTTACCAAGCCCATGTATCCGCCCAGTGCATCTATTTCGCGAACGATTTGTCCTTTGGCGATACCGCCTACTGCCGGGTTGCAGCTCATTTGCCCGATTTTATTCATATCCATCGTGATGAGACACGTTTTCGAGCCGAGATTGGCAGCCGCAGCCGCAGCTTCGCATCCCGCATGTCCCGCACCGATTACTATTACGTCGTACTTAAAATCCATTGATTTATTTAAATTTATACCGGTTGCAAAAATACAAAAAAATGGGAGTATTCGAAAGCAGCCGATAGTATTGCTGTTGTTTTATATACGGAGAATCTGTGAACGTTTTTGGGTTGCTAATTGTTGAGCACCGGCTTCGAATTGTTTTGAAATCACCTTCATTATGCCCCGGAAAACGCTACCGCAAGCGTCAGTCATCTCATGCGGTAGTGTTGACCGGTTCTACCCATAGGACGGGGCAACGCTTCCCATAGAGTTTTTCACGGTTTTTGCCAAACCATAAAAGGCTTAAAATAAGCTCACTGTAAGTCCGGGTAACTCCGCCCGAAGAAAGTGGTGTTTTCATTTTTTCGCGAAAGGATTTTATTTTTAAATTTGCATCGGTTTTTAGAATTTATGTGCTTATGTATGGCTTGATAATACTGAAGTTGATAATTTATGTGATAGTGTGTACACTCTTCTATATCGGACTTACCTTGCTCTTGCGGTGGCTCGGAGTGCACGAAGGGGTGATTATTGTTATCGCCACACTGCTTACGGGATGTTTAGGAGGATATGTAGGATTTGTCCTGAAAAGGAAGAAATAACCGTGTACTCCTTATACATTAAAGTATAAAACAGAGGCGGGACATTCTACACAAGCAGATGTGTATAAATGTCCCGCCTCTGCGATTTGGTAAGAGTCAGAATGGTTATTCTCCTTTCTTCCGCCGCAGGAAATCGGTCGGGCTTTCTCCGAAGTAATCTTTATAGCAACGGGTAAAGTAAGAAGGGGAGGTGAACCCCACCTCGTATGTAATTTCGGAAATTGTTTTTTCGGTAGAAGCCAACAGTGCAGCCGCTTTTTTCAGGCGGGCAATGCGGAGCAATTCGTTGGGCGAATATCCGGTGAGCGCTTTGGTTTTACGATAAAGTTGCGTGCGGCTCAATCCGATTTGTTCCCCCAAATCCTCCACGCTTACGCTGGCATTCGCCATGTTGGTTTCTATCAGCCGGCGCAGCTTTTCCACAAACCCTTTGTCTGTTTCGTTGAGCGGCGTTTTTTGGGTAGGAGAGGTTTGGCCGCCGAAAAAGGTTTGCAAGCGGTGACGGTTCTCTATCAGGTTGCGCAGCCTGACTTTGAGCATTTGGGCGCTGAATGGTTTGGTGATATACGAATCCGCCCCGCATTCGTATCCTTGTATCTTTTGTTCGTCCATTGCGTAAGCGGTCAGCATCATTATCGGGATATGCGACGTTTGAATCTCACTTTTCAGTCTCCGGCAACATTCCATACCGTCCATGATGGGCATCATCACATCGCAGATGATTGCATCGGGCACGTACTTCATTGCCTGTTTTATTCCCTCCTGTCCGTCTGCCGCTTCGATAACCGTATATTGTGTTTGTAGCAGCAACTTCACGTAATTACGCACGTCTTGATTATCGTCTATCACCAATATAGTCTCTTTGTTTCCAGACATTACGGTCTCGGTATTTCTCCGTATGGTTTCAAGGTCGGCATCCAATACTGCACCCTCTTTCAGGTTGGTTAAAACGGCGTTTCTTTCCAGTCCTTCGGCGAGAGTTCCGGCTTGCTTCATGGGAATTTCGATGGTAAATGCCGTACCTTTTTTTTCGCCGCTTTCTACTTGGATATGTCCGTGGTGCATTTCTACAAATGCTTTCACCAATGCCAGTCCGATTCCTGAGCCGGCATGATGAACGTCTATCTGATAAAAACGCTCAAAGATGTGTTGTACATGCTCTGCCGACATGCCTATGCCCGAATCGGTAACTTGCAGGCGAAGCCAGTCGTTCCCCTCATGGGAAAACTGCGATAAGGCCACACTGATGTGTCCGTTTTCGGGTGTAAACTTAAAGGCGTTAGAAAGTAGGTTGTACGTAATGCGTTCCAGCTTTTCCGCATCGGCTATCATTTGATAATCCTTTGGGGAGTTATCGGTCGTTACCTCGAAGTGTATATGTTTGCGGTACGATAAAGTGCGAAATGCCTCAGTCCATTCTTTCATCTCTTTGTCAATATTAAATTCAGAAAGATGGAGGCTTAATTTGCCGTTTTCAAACTTACGGAAGTCGAGTATCTGGTTTATTAAACGGAGAAGCACGGTTACGTTTTTGCGTACGATGTTTAACAAAGCACGTTCATGCTCGTTTAAGTTCGTGCTTGATTCCAGCTGACTGACAGGGTCGGCTATCAATGTGAGCGGCGTACGGAAATCGTGTGACACGTTGGTGAAAAAAGCCAATTTTGCATGTGTGGCTTCTTCTAACTGGTGAGACAAACTGATAAGCTGGTCACGCTGTTCCTCTAATTGCGATTTCTGTTTCGACAGCTCTGCATTCATCCGGTTCTTGGTCCAAAAGGCCTTTGTCATTAATACCAGCAATGCACCCACCAATACTAAAATAATAATGCAAGCATAAAGAAACATCCGTTGGGCAGAGTATCGAAGGAAGTAAGCATCCAACTGGTTGTCTAATATTTCTATCTTTTGGTCTAATCGGAGGATATGCTCGGTTTGCATCTGCATGATGCGTGCGTTCGAACGGTTGACCAGCGCCGTGGATAAATTAGTGTCGCGCGCATACGGCTTTCCTTGCAGGATAGCCATTGCCACCTGCATTACACGGTCGCCTCCCGTGGGGTAAATGAATGTGGCATCCAGTTCTCCTGCCGCCACGCGGTCTACCCCGTAACCTTCGCTCCACACAGCATCAATACCTACGAAAACAATGTCTTTGGCTCGCCCTTGACGGGCAGCAGACTGGTAGGCCCCGATAGCCATACGGTCGTTTTGTGCGAATATCAAGTCAATTTGTTTATGTTGAAGAAGAATGCTGTCAACCGCTTTTTCGGCGTCTTGCTGAAACCACTTTGCGTCTGCCTTAGCTATAATCTTAATGTCGGGTGTTTCGGCAAGCGATTCCATCATGCCTCGATGCCGTTCTACGGCAGGAGTCGAACCTTTTAGTCCGGTAATTTCTACAATTTGCCCTTTCCCATGTAAACGGTTTGCAATGTACATTCCGGCTTGCCTGCCTATTTCGTAATTGTCTGCTCCTACATACGCCGTGTATTTTGAAGAATGAATTTTCCGGTCGACCAATACTACCGGGATTCCGGCATCGAACGCTTCCTCGATAACCGGTGTGATGGCATTAGCCTCGTTCGGAGCCACCACCAGCAAGTCTACACCTTCACGGATGAACTCTTTAATATCTTCAATTTGTTTCCAGTTATCATCTTTTGCAGTTTTGATTTTTACCTCTGCTTGCGGATAAAATAAGGCTTCGCGGGTAATTTCCTTATTCATCTGTGTGCGCCATTCGTCTTCACTGCATTGAGACACCCCGATTAAATAATGTTCATCTTTCTGCGAGCAGGAAGAACACAGAAAGAGAAAAGTAAAACATAATGCGAAAAATTGTTTCATGGTATTTCGGTTTGTAAGGGTACAAATATATTAATATTTGTCAGAATGAGAGATATAAAATGGATGTAATTGCCCAAATAAATGCCGGAATGTAGGTAACATTTTCTGTGGAGACGGTTAGGTGATTCTATCCATACGATGAGCTGCTTACGGGCTGAAGCGATACCTTCCATCGGGGAGCGTTGGAAAAAAGAAAAAACGGGTTGAACCTTATGTGTCCGGAAAGGCTCAACCCGATGAAAATAACTTTATTGACGCTTATTTTTGTGTCAGGTAGTCGGGCAGGAGAGGCATTGCTCCATTCTGCGTACAAACAAATGCCGAAACTTCTACCGCCAGCCGGTGTGCTTCGTTTACGGATTTCCCTTTCAGAATGGATGAAACGAAAGCAGCGGTAAACGAGTCGCCTGCACCCACAGTGTCGGCAACTTCTACTTTCGGCGTCTCGACGAATGAAATGTTTCCCGGCGTAAACACATAGCTTCCGTTTACTCCGCAAGTAAGAATCAACATCTTCAGGTTATATTTGGCAATCAGAATCCAACATTTGTCTTGCAGGTCGATGCCCGGATAACCGAACATGCGGCTTACGGTAACTAACTCTTCATCGTTAATCTTTAAGATGTTGCACTTCTGCATTGAGTTGCAGAGGATGTCTTTTGTGTAAAACCCCTGACGCAGGTTGATGTCGAATATTTTATACTGTCCTTCGCCTTCGGGCATCGTGTCGAGGAAACGGTTGATTGTCTCGCGCGATACCACGCTGCGTTGTGCCAGCGAGCCGAAACATACTGCCCGCGTTTGTTTGGCCAGCCCTTCCAGTGCCGGAGTAAACGGAATATTGTCCCATGCCACTCCCTCTTTAATGTCGTAATAAGGAACTCCCTCAGCGTCCAGCTCCACTTGTACCGTTCCTGTGGGATAAGGTACTGTCTCAATCATGCAATTCAGCTTTTTTGCACGGAAATTCTCTAAGATTTCCATGCCTAACTTGTCTTCGCCTACGGCGCTGACCACGCGGCTCTCTAATCCGAACTGTGAAACATGATACGCAAAATTAGCAGGTGCTCCGCCTATTTTCTTACCTTCGGGAAGCACGTCCCATAGTGCTTCTCCCATGCCTACTACAATATTATTCATAATATCTCCTGTTGTAAATGATGTGTTTGATAATATGCTGTGATTACTTTTTGATTTTAAAGGTATAAAAAAACAAATAAATAACTCCGATGGTCATAACGGCAACTGCTCCGTCTTGTCCGATGGCGTCGCTTGCAAACCCCATCAGCAGCGGGAATACCGTTCCGCCGAAAAGTCCCATAATCATTAGTCCTGAAACCTCGTTCTTCTTGTCGGGCTGAGCGAACAAAGCCTGCGAAAAAACGATAGAAAATACGTTTGAGTTTCCAAATCCGATTAGTGCGATGCAGATATAAATAGCAGTCAGCGAATGAAACGTAAACAGCCCCGCCATAGCCAGCAACATGCATATTACACTAATCAGGAAGAACACCTTAGCCCGCAATATCCGCAGGATAAACGCTCCCGAAAAACATCCTAATGTACGGAAGATGAAGTAAAGGCTGGTAGCAAACCCGGCTTCCGTCAAGTCCATGCCTACCCTTTCCATCAAGAGTTTAGGGGCAGTGGTGTTTGTACCCACATCAATGCCCACATGACACATAATACCGAGAAACGAGAGTAAGATGAAAGGTTTGCCCAACAGCCTGAAACAATCGGCAAATCCCGACGCACGGTCGCTTTCTTCTTCCTCGATGGGAGTGGCAGACAGCATCAGTATCGCAAAGATAGCGATTACCATTGCTGAGTAAATTTCTTTTTGGTTCTCATAGCATTAATATTGTTGCATGAAAATAAATTTTTTGTTTGCTGCAAATGTATGGCTAACATCTTGAATTACTATGTAATAATGTTTCATCCTCTTGCACAAATGTTGCATTGAAACATTTGTGCAAGAGGATGAAACATGAAGTCAAATTTGACTTAGGAAGAATTATGACGCGGGGTAACTGCGTAATCCCTCAATTCTCCCCAAACGCTTCCATAATCGCCGTAGGATATCCGTCGGCAGTGAAAGCCCCCAGCACGTATGGGGTGGGTTTACATTCGGGTTCCCAGTAAAACACACCTCGGCATTTGCCTTCGGTTTCCGTGCGGGCTTGGCGGATGATGCGGGCGAGCAATGCTTTTCCCTCTTCCGGTTTTGCCGATTCCATTCCCGTCTCAACAATCATGACGGGGCAGTTGTATTTTCTGCTTACCCGGCGAATGTTGTCCATGCAGCGCGTGATTGCTTCATCGGCATCCTTTACGTGTTTGTACATGATTGACCAGTAGGGATAGAGCGACATGCCTATCATATCCCACTTGCCACCGTTGGCTTTCAGTCCGTCGAAGATATAGTTGTAAAGGTCGTTGTTGAATCCGTTATCAAGATGGACGATGACCGTGGCGTTCGGGAAGATGTCTTTTACGGCATCGTATCCCGCTGTGGTCAGTGCTGCATATTGGGACATGTTGGTGCTGGCGCGTCCTGCCTCCCAAAGGAAACCGTCGCTGGTTTCATTGCCCACCTGTACCCAACGCGGCTCGATGTTGTTGTTCTTAAGCAATAGCAGAACATCGCGTGTGTGCGTTGCCACAGCTTTCTTCAGATCCTCGAAAGACAGATTCTGCCACTCGCGGGGGATGGTCTGGTGGGCAGGGTCGGCCCATACATCACTGTAATGAAAGTCTACCATCAGCTCCATGCCGTTTTCTTTGACTCGTTTTGCCATCCGGAGCATATCTTCTTTGTTGCTCCATTTGTCTTCCGGGTTTACCCATACGCGCAGACGGATGGCGTTAAGTCCTAATTCTTTCATCAGAGCCGTACATTCACGTTCTTCGCCCTGTGTGTTGTAGAAACGGTGTCCTTCGGCTTCCAGTTGGGTCGTCCAACTGATATCGGCTCCTTTGTAAAAAGTCGTATCGGTTTGTCCGTAGGCGGAGAAGAAGCTCCAAAGGGCACACACTATGGATAATAATTTCTTCATGGTTGTTGGTTTAGAGATTTTACATCAATTTGTATGCTACCGCTTTTCAGACCTTTAGCCGAGGCTTTCAGTTCCATCGTACCAGCCTCTTTGGAGGCTTGAAGAATAACCGTCAGCATTCCGTTAAAGGCGTGCATACGCGGCAGGTGGAAGAGATCGAGGCAAGTAGGGTCTCCGTTGGCTGAAGCACGATAGCGCCCCGCTCCTTTTACGTTGAAGTTCACCAAACGCCCGTCAGTAGGACAGAGATTACCATCCTTGTCTACGATGCGAAGCGTTACATAAGCAAGGTCTTTGCCGTCGGCATTCAGCGTATGGTGAGGCGTGGAAAGCTCGATGTGGTGAGGCTTTCCTGCGGTACGGATTACTTTTTCCGCCATTGCTTTCCCATTGCGGTCGTAAGCTATGACTTTTACCTCGCCCGGTTCGTAAACCACATCGTGCCACATCAGGCGATAACGGTTCTCTACCGTCTGGTTGTTCTTGGTCTGTTTGCCATAGCTTTTGCCGTTGACAAACAGCTCGGCAGAGGAATAGTTGGTGTAAACGAATACAGGTACTTTTTCTCCTTCGTGTCCTTCCCAGTTCCAATGGGGGAGAATGTGGAGTGTTTCTTCATTCCGGTTCCACAGACTGCGGTAAAGATAGTACCGGTCTTTAGGAATGGAAGCAAGGTCGATGATGCCGAACATCGAACTGTGGTTAGGCCATGCGTCCGTATCGTAAGGGCTGGGTTCGCCCAAGTAATCAAATCCTGTCCATACGAATTGCCCTAACGTCCAGTTGTAATCGTCGGCAAGAGCGAAATCCATGTCGGGGATGTTCGACCACGAGCAGTATTCCAAGTCGTAGGAAGACGATTGGTGATCGTCGTATTTGGCATCGGCTTTTCGTTGTGCCGGGAATTTGTACACGCCGCGCGAACTGACCGTCGACGAGGTTTCCGAACCTAATACCAGATTTTGCGGCAAGCGTTCGTAGGCTTCAGTATAGCGGTGGGCGCGATAGTTGAATCCCGGAATGTCGAGCATTGCCGCAAACCCGTTGTCGAGTACGCAATCTACTTGGTCCATTCCGCAGGTTACGGGACGTGTCGGGTCTTCTCGATGGCAGATGTCTTGTAAAAATTTTGCTACTTTATATCCTTCAGGGCTGCATTGGGTGGGGACTTCGTTGCCGATGCTCCACATCACCACGCAGGGATGATTCCGGTAATGGCGGAGCATGTTTACCATGTCGCGTTCCGCCCATTCGTTGAAAAAGCGGTGATAACCGTTGTCGCATTTGGCAATGTCCCATTCGTCGAAAGGTTCTATCATCATCATGAAACCCATTTCGTCGCAAAGTGCTACCAGTTCGGGCGCAGGCATGTTATGTGCCGTGCGGATGGCATCGCACCCCATGTCTTTCAGCAGGGTGAGCTGATGGCGTAAAGCCTTGACATTGATGGCAGCTCCTAACGGTCCGAGGTCGTGATGATTGCATACGCCTTGAAATTTGCGCAGTTTCCCGTTCAGGTAAAAACCTTTGTCAGCCACGTACTCGATGGAGCGGATGCCGAAACGGGTGGTGTAGGTATCGGTCAGCTTATCTTCCACGTATACTTTAGTGACGGCACGGTAGAGCGAGGGCGATTCGGGCGACCAAAGTGCAGGGCGTTCCACTATGAAGTTCTGGGTAAACGGTTGCCCGTGGTTTATGAATCCCTTGTTTTCTTTCGTTGCTACGGTTTTGCCTTCGGGAGAAAGGATTTCCGTTACCAAAGTCAGCTCTTTTTGTCCTGAATTTTCAACGGATGTGCGAAGGCAGACAGAGGCATAATCATCCGCCACGTGGGGGGTGGTGATTTGCGTGCCCCATACGGGGATGTGAATCCGATTGGTAGTGATGACATGTACATTGCGGTACAGACCGGCACCCGGATACCAGCGCGATGATTGCGGACGGTTCTCCAGCCGTACAGCCAGCGTATTGTTGCGTCCGTCGGGATTGATGAGGCGGGTTACATTGCAGTAGAATGAGTTATAACCGCAAGGCCAGAAACACGCCTCCTGTCCGTTCACATAAACGCGGGCTTCGCTCATGGCACCATCGAAAACCAGTGTCACTTCTTGGTCGGGCTTTGTGTCGAACGTGGTACGATACCATCCCACACCTACGTAAGGCAGTCCGCCGGTGCGTCCGGTTTTGATGGATGCCTGCGTTTCGAAATTTTGTGTGACTGCCACGTTCTGTAAGTCGTTTTCGCGGCTGAACGGCCCGTAGATTGCCCAATCGTGTGGAACGGTTACCGACTCCCATCGGCTGTCGTCGAATCCCGGAGTTGCGGCATCTGTCACATCGCCTTTGGTAAACCGCCATCCTTCTTCTAAGAGTTGTTCGTTGCGTTGCGCTCGCGTAGAGAGGGATGTTGCGGCAAACGTTGAAAATAGGATGAATATAAAAAGATTCTGGAGTCTCATATCGTTTGATTTTTAAGCTGTTAATAAGGGAAAGAGATTCCGGACCAACACTCGTTTTGAGGCTTGAGAATTTCTACCCATAGAACCGGTGAATCCTATGGGTAGCGTAAGGCAATTCTACCGCATGGGATGCGTAACGCTAACGGTAGCGTTTTTCACCCTCCGGCAGTGGAGTCCGAACGTCTGATTCTGCCACCTCTGAACCGGTGTCTCTTTCCCGTTTACTGAGTCAATCACGGGCAAATGCGTTAAATGAAGCGGTCGGTTTTCCCGTATCGTCGAACATCCCTTTCTGATAGCCGTTCCATCCACCGTAACATTCGGGTTCCCAAGCAAACACCCCTAAACATCCGTCTACCTGTTTGGCTTTGGTTACGAAGTCGGTATAAAAGGCTTCTGCCTGCTCATAGTTCCACGGAACACCTATTTCGCACACCATGACTTGAGTCTGATAGGTATCGATGAGACTTTGCATGTTTGCGATGCAGGCATCGTTCTGCTCCTGCCATGTCTGTCCGTTCTCATCCACCGGATTCCATTCGGTCAGTCCGTTGCTGTCGTCAGGGTCTTCGCCCGGATAGAGCGACATGCCGATGATGTCCCATTTCGCTCCGTTCTCCTGCAATCCGTTGAATATCCACGTGTAGTGCGTCAACTCGTTGCCTCGGTCTAAGTGAATGATGACTTGCGCATCGGGATAAACGGCTTTGGCTGCATCGTAACCCGCATTGACCAAAGCGGCGAAATTTGCCATGTTGGTGCTTGCCATGCCTTCATCCCATAACATGCCGTTGCTGGTTTCATTGCCTACCTGCACCCATTCAACGTCGATGCCCTGATTCTTGAGTGCGGTCAATACTTCGGTGGTATGTGTGGTTACGGCTTGGCGCAGCTCATCGAACGTGTAATTCTCCCACGCGGCGGGCTTGGTCTGACTTCCGGGGTCTGCCCAAGTGTCGCTGTAATGGAAATCAATCATCAGCCGGTATCCCAAATTGTGTGCCCGCCATGCTTTTGCTATTACGTCGTTCTGATTACACCATCCGTCGGCAGGGTTCACCCATACGCGCAGGCGGATGGCGTTCATGCCGAGTTCGCGGAGCAGAGACATACATTCCCGCTCTTTTCCGTCGGCATCGTAAAATGTGCGTCCTTCGGCTTCCATTTCGGTCAGCCAGCTTACATCGGCACCGCGGGCAAATCCCGTCATATCGTATGTCTCTTCCTGAGTTTCGGGGAATACCGGTTTATCATCGTCGTTGCAGGAAGTGATGGCAACCCCCGCCAAAAGGAGTAAGCCCATCCACCAGTTTTTTATCTTTTTCATGGTTGTTTCGTTTTTTAGTTTGCTGTGTAATTCCAAGTCATGTTAGTAAGGTCGACGGTAAGGGTAACCGCTCCGGTTCCGTCGAACCATATATTCCATTTGTCGTCTTGTGAAGACAGTTGCGAGTTTTCATCCGGGTCGCATCCATACCATACCGAGTTCGTCCGGTCTACGATGTTGATTTGGTCTCTTACTTCTCCGGAATAAGTGCCTGTGTACACACCGCTTTCGCTGCCGGTAGGGTAGAGTGTAGTCAGGATGACTTCGGAACCGGTGGAATAAGAAACCACGTCGAGCGATTCGGGAAGCGTGACGGGAGTCTCTTCACCGGAGTCTCCTCCGCCCGGCAGTTCGGCTGCTCCTGCCTCTACGCTGACCGTGCAGTTTGTCGGGTCATACAGATTCAGTCGGACGGTACATTCTCCTGCCTGCGGCACATCAACCGTAATGTTTCCGGCAGTTTCGGCTAATGCGACATGCTCTCCATCGGCGGCAAACGCAATGCCGGTGGCTGTGCCCGAGCCGTCTCCGGTTTCCACATTATACTGTTCTCCCTGCCCGTTGATGGTTATCGTACGGCTTCCGGCAACGTCGGCAGTAAATGTGCCAACCCATTGGGTTGTGGTTTGGTCTAACGTAAGGTCGATGCTTTCGCTTGTCAGTCCGCTGACAGAGAGCGAGCTGATATGAAGCGCACTCCATTGCGCTGCCTGCGTATCGACGATAACGTAGTAACATCCTGCCGTACCGGGGAACCACATATTCTGAAGCGAGTTGTTCGCATCGTTGGTAAGGTGGAACGCTCCTTCGCTTCCCGATGTTCCCCATATCGAGCCGTCGCCTTCCTTGAACAGAATGTGATACCACGCTGTGGGGATGGCAATAAACCCGTGATAAATACCGTCGGCATCCGGAGAATGGAAGGTAACTCCGGTTTCTCCCAAGTTCTCGGTCTGGTCGTTCGACAAGAGAACGATGCCCGTATTCATATCCATCTCATACGGCGTAACACTGACGCTTACCACGTTGCTGTATGCCGCAGGAATGTTGATTCCGGTAGTTCCCGCCAAGCGGAAATAAATGGTGTTCGCCTGTCCGTTGGTAGCTCCAATCTGGCTTGCCAGTGAGTTTAATTCAAGTCCGGTAAAAGCGATGGAGAGTCCGGTTGCTTCGGTTTGGTAAACAGAAGCCGTGAAATCTTCAGACAGCGATGCTTCCACGTAATTGGTAACTGTGGTAGTTGTTCCTACCGACGAATCACTTAGCTGGATGGTTTGTTCAGTCCAAGCCAGCGACAATACGATATTTTGAGCCAAGTCAGCATTCAGTTCAACCTTGTCGGCAGTAGCCATCAGCTCATTGCCTTCTAAACTTTGCAAGTATATTTTGTCGCCGTCTTTCTCGCAAGCCGAAAAGGAGAGCAAGGCAAGCAGCGTGACAAACAGACTTTTTATAGTTTTCATACCAAAAGAGTTTAAGCGTTAATAGTTTTCATTATATAAGTTCGGGTTGGCTGTGAGTTCGGTAGACGGGATGGGGTAGATGTTATAGCGGTCGTCTACGCCTGTGCCAGCCTGCGTTCCTCCTTTCCATTCCCATACATACGTATTGGTGGTAAAGCGGTTAAAGCGAATCAAGTCCGTACGGCGCGTACCTTCCCAGTAAAGCTCGCGCAAACGTTCGGCAAGGAAGAAGATGCAACCGTCGTTGGTCATGGCTGCCCAATTCGGGATAGGTTCTGCACCTACACGGTCTCGCAGTTCGTTTACAAACCGGTATGCCTGATCCATGCTGCCTCCTTGTCCGCCGCGTGCCGTAGCCTCGGCATACATCAGATACACATCAGCCAATCGGAATAAAGGGAAGTCGGTATTCACACCGGATTGTGCCGTATTGGATGCCGTTTCTCCGGCGTCGGTAACGTTCGACCATTTGGTAACTACCCATCCTTCACCCTCGTTGGTCATGTCGGAAATCTCCTGTGTCTGTCCGTCGGTAATAAACATGCCCCTGTTGTCGTTATTGAATTGGGCAGAAGCGGCACCGCGCATTCGCATGGAACCCCAACCGCTGGCAACTCCGACCGAATTCTGTGCCATGCTGGTGGGTACGGCTCCGCATACCACGTATGTGGAAGCGCCCCATGAAACAGTGGTAGTAGCATCTACGGGAAGCGTAAAGATGATTTCGTTCGTACGCTGGTCGTTATCGGCATTAAACAGCTTACTGTAATCCTGCTCCAACGTATAACCTTGTTCGATGGCATGGTTACAAGCCGTGATACATTCGGTATATCGTGCCTCGCCGATATAAGTTTCGGCGTTCAGATACATTCTTGCCAGCAGCGTATAAGCCGCTCCTTGCGAAGCCCGTCCGTAAGGACATTCGTCGCGGTTCAGCAAATCGCCTTCGTCTCCGGTAATGTCATTTAACTCCGATTCGATAAATTCGAATATTTGTTGGGCTGTATAACGCGGAGGAATGTAGCTGCCCACAGGGTCGTTTTCAGAAACAAACGGAATGTTACGGAAGAAATCAAGCGCATGATAATAGAACAAGGCACGGAGGAAACGCGCTTCGGCACGGTAAGTGCGCAGCGTAGCCTGTTCTTCTCCGCTGAATGAAGCTATGGCATCATCCGTAGCGTGGCGTAGAAACTCATTGCAAAGCGCAATGTTATAATAGATGCGGTAATACATATCGGATACCCATACATCGGTGGCATCCCATGAAAGGTTGCTGATGTCGGTCAGTGTTTCGCCCGACAGCCATGTGTAGGCAACCTCGTCAGTACCTACTTCCTGCAGGTTAAAGTAACAACGCATGTAATCAAACCCTTTGTTGCTTGAGAGGTCTTCACTGCCGCTCTGCTCCTGTCCGGTAGTGACCATCGCCGTATATATTTTAGCTAATACCTGATAATAACTGTCTACGCTGTTATAAATGTTTTCGGAAGTAGTTTCAGTATGTGGAAACTGATCCAAATCTCCTACACAAGAAGGAGTAAGGAGGCATCCGCAGCAAATCAATGCTGTATATAATATTCGTTTCATGGTTTTATGGAATTGAGGGTTAGAAATTAAGTCCGATGTTCAAAGAGTAAGTACGCGGACGCGGATAGAACGTATTGTCTACACCATTCGGTACTTCCGGATCTACGCCACTGTACTTGGTGATGCAGAATACGTTTTGAACCATCGCACTGACGTTGAGATTGCATCCTTTGAAGATTTCTCCGAAGTTATACCCCAATGTCAGATTATCCATTTTCAGGAACGATGCATTCTCAACATAATAATCAGACAGATGCTGGCGGGTCTGGAATCCGGTTTCCAGATAGCTCGTTGAAAGATTGTTCAACTGGTAAGCGTTGTAACTCATCGTTTCAAAAGCTCCGGTAGTCATTGCCATTCCATTGTAAACATAGTTGCCTATATTGGCACGGAAGCTCATCCCCAGATTCCATTTCTTCCATTGTAATGAAGTGCTTAATCCCATAATAAAATCGGGGGCAGGAGAGTGGTAGCGGTACAAATCACCTTCGTTAATCATCCCGTCATTATTCAAATCGGCATAAGCTCCCTCAATGGGTTTTCCGGTATTTGCATCGTATAGCTGTTTGTACACATAAAACATATACGGTTCATATCCTTCCGACAGTGTTTGTACATACTGCCCGTCTACAGTCGGTCCTACACTCGTATTGGTGGCCTGTCCACCCTCTACGATAGACAGGTTTTTGACTTTCATTTGCTGCCAAGTCATGTTGAAACTTACATTCCACGTAAGGTCTTTGGTTTGAATAGGCGTTGCATTTACTGACAACTCGATACCCTGACTGTCTACGTTACCCACATTGGTCGTAATGTTACGGTCGAACGTAGAACCGGCAGCAGCAGGAACTGTGGCAATCAAGTCTTTGGTTTTACGTGTATAATAATCGAAGCTACCGGTGATTCGGTCTTCCAAGAATCCGAAATCAAAACCAAAGTTCCACGACGTAGTGGTTTCCCATTTCAAGTCGGATACATAAGCCTCCGGACGATATGTGTAAATGGGAGTACCTCCTACAATACCCTGTGCCCCGTCTTGGCTGATGGTATAAATCGGCAAATAGTTATAGTTCCCGATACCGTCTTGCTGACCGGTGACACCGTAGCTTGCGCGCAGTTTCAAGGTGCTCAATACTTGTTGGTCTTTCATGAATGACTCTTCGGTAACCCTCCATCCCAACGCTACGGAAGGGAAAGTACCCCAGCGCTGAGGCTTGGCAAAACGAGAAGTAGCATCCCGTCGTACAGTTGCAGTCAGCATATAGCGTGAACCGTAAGAATAGTTCAAACGTCCGTAGTATGAAAGCAATACATGACGCTGGTCGGAAGCGCGGTATTGAGTCTGTACATCTCCCGCTGCATTCATTTGCGCTGTTGCCGGAGTAGTGGATTTCCAATACTGGTAATCGTATCCGACTGTGGCATCGAAACTGCTGTTAATGGCATCCACCATCTTGTTATAGTTGGCATATAAGGTAAGCAGTCTGTTTTCATTCTTTTGCGGTCCGTAAGGATAGTAATAACCGCCTGTTGTGTAATATTGAGCAGCTTCGGGAGCAACATATTCCGAGCCCTTACCTTCTGCATAATCATATCCCAATGTAGCGTGGAGTTTTAAATCAGGTAAAAAATGTACCCGATAATCTACATCGAAATTACCGATAAAGCGCACTACCTTACTGTGAGCGTCCCGCTGTTCCAATAATCCCAACGGATTCAACACGCCACCCGTTACAGGGTTTCCATCGCCGGTTATAGCTTCGGTAAATCCTCCGAATTCATCGTTCCCCGAATAGATAGGTATAGTAGGATTCATGGTTGAGGCTCCCCAAATAGCCGAGGTATTGGCAAACTGGTTTTTGTTGAGTGAACCTTTAGCATTCAGAGTAAGTTTCAGATGGTCATCGAAGAAAGAAGGAGAAAGCGAAATACTTCCCGTAAAGCGGTTTGCGTTATCTGTTTTAAGCAGACCGTCTTGGTTGTAATAACCTACAGATACGCGGACAGGCCAGTTGGGGGCAATCCGTCCTGCCAGACTCAGGTTGTTATCCGTACCGAACGCATTGTGATAAACATAGTCATTCCAATCGGTATGAGCCGTACCCAGCAGGGCTTTTTGTGCTGCACTTCCCTGCGTGTTTACTACGTTGACAAACTGGTCATAGCTCAGCATGTCTGCCATTCTCGTGCGAGTCTGGATGGAATTGGTGGTGCTGAATGTGACTTTCAGCTTATCCGAGTTCCCTTTTTTGGTTGTAATGATAATGACACCGTTAGAAGCGCGCGAACCATAGATAGCCGTTGAGGAAGCATCCTTCAGGATGGTCATGCTTTCAATGTCGTTCGGGTTAATCAGACTGAGGAAGTTTCCATCGTTTCCGCTGATACCTCCTTGTTCCAAAGGCACACCGTCTAACACGATAAGCGGGTCGTTGCTGGCATTCAGTGAAGCTCCGCCACGTACACGGATGGTACTTCCTGCCGTGGGCGAACCACTGTTCGACATAATCTGTACACCGGAGATTTTTCCGTTGATGAGTTGCTCCGGCGAGCTGACAAGACCGGTGTTGAAATCTTCGCTGGATACGTTGGTAACCGAGCCGGTCAAATCACTTTTGCGTTGAGTTCCGTAACCGATAACCACCACGTCGCCCAACATTTCAGAGTCTGATTCCAGTCGGATGTTTAATACTTTATCAGATACATTAACCGTTTGGGTTTTATACCCGATGTACGAAAACTGAAGTTGTTTGCTTCCGGCGGGAAGTTCTACCGAATAGTTCCCATCAAAATCGGTGATTGTACCAATGGTAGTTCCTACCACCAGCACACTGACTCCAATAAGAGGTTCTTGATTCTCATCATCGATAACTTGTCCGGTGATGATTCGGTTTCCGCTTTGCTGTGCGGAAAGCGTGAATGTATTTCCACTTCCTATGATTAGCAGGGTGAGGAAAAATACCTTCAACAGAGTAAGAATGTTGTTTTTCATGTTGCGTATTATGTTTTTTTGTTCGCAGGCAAAGGTAGAATATGCCTTGCAGCCTCAAAGAAACATATCGGACATATAACAAAAGAAATTGGACAAGTGTTGTAAAACAGCTTTTTATGCTTCAGATGCATATTGTTTTGGAGCCTTTCCAAACACGCCTTGAAAACATTTGGAGAAGTAAGAGGCATTGGAGTAGCCCACCATATACATTACCTCCGATACGGTAAATTTCTTTTGTTGCAACAGCATGGCTGCTTTTTTCATTCGGATAGATTTGATATACTCTATCGGAGACATGCCGGTAAGTTGTTTCACCTTTCGGTAGATTTGTTTGCTTCCTATGCCGGAAAGATTGCAAAGCGCATTTACGTTCAAGTCGGAATCTGATATATGGTCTTCTATCAGTTGGGTAATGGTGATTAAAAACTTTTCGTCTTGCGAGGCTACCTCTTCCACAGGTTTGGGAGCAGCGATGTTTTCCATCCGCGCTTTTGTTTCGTAGGCTACTTTGTTATGCAGTAATTGAGAAACTTTGAAGTAAAGAATCTCTGCATCGAAAGGTTTGCTTATGAAAGCATCGATCTGCGACTGTAAACTTTTCCGTTCTGTTTGCTTGTCATCTTTTGCTGTAAGCATGATGATGGGAATAACGGCGGTGGTCAGGTTCTTTTTTAAGATGCGGCTCATTTCAATACCGTCCATTACGGGCATTATTAAGTCTGAAATGATTAAATCGGGCTGTTGACGTGCCACTGCATCCAATCCTTCTTTTCCGTTTGAAGCGAAGATACACCTATATCCGTCTGCTAAAATGGTTTGAATAACGTCACGCATCTCCGGGTTGTCATCCACAATCAGTACCAGCGGTTTGGATGCGTTGTCGTCTGTTGTCTGTTGCGCGTCTGATTCTTCGGTTGCAGCGATTGGTTGATTGAGGGTCTTGTCAACGGGGAACGTCAGAGTAAAGGTCGTCCCTGCATGAACATCAGACGTTACATTTATTTTGCCATGATGTAGCTCTGTGTATGTTTTTACTAAATAAAGTCCGATGCCGGTTCCTTCGTATTGCTTCTTGGTACGTGGAGACTGGTAGAAACGTTGGAAAATATAAGGAAGTTCGTTTGCTGTGATGCCTATTCCCGTATCCGAAATCCGGATGTCAACTGTTTGCAAATCCTTGTCGTATTCGAGGGTTATGCCGATGCTTCCTCCTTGCGATGTGTATTTCGTGGCATTCGACAGGAGATTACCCAAGATGGATTTCAGCTTGATTACATCCATATCCATATACAGTGAGTCGGTGTTACACGAGATGTTCCATTGGTATTTTTCTTCCACGTCTGCTTCTTTGTACGTGGTATAGATGTTTTTGATGAAAGATACCAGTTCGATACGCGACACGATGAGCAGTGAATCTTCTTTCCGGTTGATGCGATTAAACTCAAGCAACTTGTGAATCAGATCGTTTAAGTTGACTGCATTCCGGTAAACGACCTCCAGCATAGATTTTTGCCGATGGTCTTTTACATCGACCAACAGTTTGCTTATCGGAGTAACGATCATGCTGACCGGAGTTTTCAGGTCATGCGAGATATTCGACAGGAAGTCCAGTTTCTGTTGCGTCTGTTCCAATATCTGACGTTTCTCTAATTGCTCCAGTTTCAGTCGGTTTTTTACGGTGAAGAAATTGATAATCCAACCTACCAGCCCACCGGCTATTAAAAAATAAGCGATTTTTGCCCACAAGGTTTGATACCACGGCGGAAGGATGGTGACCGACAGCATGGAAGCTGCCTCTTCCGTGTCTTCGGTGTGGCGTATCATCAGATTATACGTTCCGTAAGGAAGGTTGGTATAAAGGATGCGGTTCGAACGCTCATCTACCTGATGCCAATTCTTATCCAGTCCTTCGAGTTTATATACGAAAGTATTTTTCCTTATATTGGCATACGAATAGTCTGAGAACTCAAAAGCCAAGTTATTTTCATTGTGGCTTAACTCGACAGATGTGGCGTAGCGGATGCTTAACGCAGTATTTACTTTGTGATTGTTGGCAGATAGAGCCGTGAGATGGATGGGAGGAAACTTCTCTGTGGCATTGATGACAGCAGGCGTACAAAGCCCGATTCCATCGTAACCGCCCAAAAATACGCGGCGGTCGGTCTTGTCGTAATAAACGCAGGTAAATCTTTGGTCTCCGATGGGGATTCGGGAAACCTTGATACTGTTTTTCCCGATGCTCCATAACCCTTTGGTGGTAGAAATCCAGATATTGTCTTCTACTTCGGTCATGGAAAGAATGTTGCAGTTTTCCTGATTGAGGTATATTTCTGTAACTGTATCTGTGGCGGGGTCGATGCGTAACACCTTATTGTGACAACCTGCCCAGAGGTAACCTTCGCTATCGTCCATCAGAAAGTCGGTACTTACCTCCTCGTTGGTTCTTGGGAGGCGGAAGGTCGTGAATTTTCCGGTTTTCGTGTCCAGCTTCTGAATACCGTTATTATATAGCATTATCCAGACATTGCCGTTATGGTCTGCCACTACCTGATTGATGAACATGCTTTTCAATCCGTCTTGAGTTGTATAGTTCTTATCGGCAATGCAGTAACCCGACGCAGAATGTAACAGTTTGTCTTTCCGGATAACGAATAATCCGCCTAAGCAGGTGCTTATCCACATATTTCCGTCATGGTCTTCAAACATATAGTATGCCCAGTTCGCATTGTAAGAGCGGGTGCGGTCTACTATCGTATAAGGAATGAATTGTTTCGAGGCTTCATCGTACCGTTCTATGCCACCGTCCGTTGCAATCCACAGATAACCTGTGCGGTCTTCGTAGATGTGGCGGATGCGGTTATGCGAAAGCGGATAGTCTTTTTTGCTCATCTTATACCAGCGCGTTTTCGGGTTGTGGTCTATTGAGCCTTGCTCAACAAACAACAGTCCGTCTGTGCCACCCAGCCAATGGTTGCCTTTGCGGTCACGATAAACCGAGTAAAACAAGTTACCCTCGCCGCTGTTAGTCAGTTGCCAAATCGGGATAAAAAGGTAAGGATGCGTGTTGCGGGCAAGCGAAACCCCGTTGTCAGTGCCTAACCAAATGTTGGAATCTCTGTCAGAAAAAATACTCCACACGATGTTGTTCGACAGCGAGCGGTTGTTTCGTGAGTCATGAAACAAATGGGTATGCCGCCCGGTGGCAGGATTATAGATATATAACCCGTTATCTGTTCCTATCAACAGATTCTTGTCGGCATCAAATACTAATGATTTAACGGAATTATCTTGAAACAGCGAAATGCTTTCCGTCTGTCCGTATCTTAGCTTGTAACAGATTAACTCGCCTTCGGTTCCTATCCATAAACACTTGCGCTCTTTATCTTCCAGCATCGTATTGGCGAAGAAATTTTTCTCTCGGCGGGCGGCAGGGATGCCGATAAGGTAAAAATTGTTTCCCGTTTCATCCAGCCTGCAAAATCCGTCGTAAGTCCCGATGTATAGCTCACCTTCCGAAGTGTGTAGCAGCGAGTAAACCGCAGCGTGAGGGAGTTGACTGTTATGCGGAGTAAATGCTTTTAGTTCGCGGGTTTCGGAATTGTATCGGTAAAGTCCGTTCAATGTACCTATCCACAGGTCGTTTTCATGGAAAACGAGGCTGCGCACATCGCCCGGAAAATCGACGTCCGGAGTAAGGTACTGGTCGGTGCGGTAATTGTAAACCAACAAGCCGTTATCTGTTCCGAGGAAGATGGAATCTCCCGCCGTTACGCCGCAATAAATCCGTACGTTGTTACTCTTTCCATATTCAAAGTGCGGCTGTAAATTATACCCGTCGTAGCTGAACAGCCCCGCATTTGACCCCATCCAGATGAGCCCGCTTTTGTCTTGCAGGATGCAACCGATGGTCGAGGCATCGGTTTGCATCGGGAGGCGGTCTAATTGCATATATGACATTTGCTGAGCGCGTCCCGATACAGTAACCCAGAGGATGTATAGGATAAAAAATAGGTACTTTTTCATGCAACGGAGATAATAAGGTACGAACAAAGATATGAAATCTTGCCGAATCTTACAACACTTATTCTGCCGTCAGCACCACCTCAGCTCCTTTCAGCAGAGGCGAAGAGAAAGATACACGGATGGTTCCTTTTTCGCCCGTGGTCTGGATATACGCCAGCAAACGTCCGCGGAAAACCCGGTGGTGATTGTCGGTATAGTCGCTCATGTCACTGTTATTCGAGCCTTCCAATCCCAGCAGTCGGGCAGGACCTTCGATGCGGCAGGTGATGTCGTTGTCGCTGAGTTTCACTACCGTACCCTCTTTGTCTACTACCTCTACCGTGATGTGTGCAGTGGCTTTATTTGCCGAAAGATTACTGCGGTCTGCACGTGCCCGTAACGCATACGGATGCGTTGATGAACTTATGCGGTAGGACGAGGCAACACTACCGTTAGCGTTACACCCTTCTACCCATAGCGTTCCGGGGCGGTATGGAATGTCCCAAAAAATGATACCTGTCTTGTCATCGTAAGGCTTCATTTCGCCCACTTCTTTGCCGTCTAACAAGAGGCGGGCTTGTGGAGCATTGGTATAGCAAACTACGCGAATCAACTCGCCCGGTTCATAATTCCAAGTATCCCATGCGTCCATCGACAACCAGTTTTCTCCTTTACGGATGGGGTATGTACCAATATACGCCATCGGTTGTTCGCTCCACAGCGAGGCACGGAAATAACCGCGCGGTTTCGGGAAACTGCCGAAGTCGAGCAGCCCGGTATATAGCCCGCGTGAAGGCCAGCGTCCGGCTTCGCCCAAATAATCCGTCCCCGTCCAGAGAAATTGGCCGAAGATGAAATCCTTATCACGAACGGCGTGCCAAGCCTCGATGCCCACACCTGTTTCGCTTCCATAGATAACGCGGTCGGGGTAGGTGGCGTGGTCGATGTCATATCGGTTTTCGGTATAGTTATACCCCACTACGTCTACAGCTTCCGGATATTCCGTTTGGTTCGACATGACCACGCCTGCCAAAGCTCCGGTAACAGGACGCGAGGTATCGACGGCACGTACACATGCGGCAAGTCGTTTGGCAATGACACCGATACGCATAGCACTGGGAGCTTCAGGTTTGTATCCGCCGAACATGGGCTGATTAATGGTGGTTCCGTCCAGCACCGGATGTGAATACGGGTCGTTCGGGTAATCCACCTCATTGCCTATACTCCATAAGAAAACGCACGGATGGTTGCGGTCACGCCGTACCATGTCGGTCACGTCGCGCTCTATCCATTCTTCGAAAAAGTCGAAAGAGCCATCGTAACTTGGTTCGCCCACGTTCCATCCTTTTACCCATTTCCGTTTCGGGAACTCCCATTCGTCAGAAGCCTCGTCCATCACTAAAAATCCTAGACGGTCGCATAAATCGTAGAGTACAGGAGCTTGCGGATTATGGCTCATACGGATAGCATTGACACCGATTGCTTTCAGGTTTGTAAGGCGGCGTTCCCATACCTCCGGAGGAACTACCGCACCCAACACTCCCGCATCGTGATGCAGGCAAACCCCTTTCACCTTCATCCACTGTCCGTTCAGCGCAAAGCCCTTGTTGGCATCAAACTGAAGCGTACGCAGTCCGACATTTGTCTCGCAGCCATCAATACGTTCACCGTTGCGGTAGATTTCTGTTTTCAATGTATAAAGGTAAGGGTCGGTTAAGTTCCAGCGGTGTGGTTTCGGCACATTGAGCGAAACAGTCTGTTTGGTAATGCCTTTTGCATTGTCCGACAAGCGTGAACGGCGTTGGGCAACTTGTTTCCCCTCTGCATCGTATAAAGTAGCCGATACCTCCAGCCTTCCTTTTTCCGTTTCATGCTTTTTTACCTCCATGTCTACCGTTACGGTGGCACGCCGGTCGGAAATCGAAGCAGCTTGCCAAGCCACTCCCCACTGTGCGAAATGGGTTTGCGGAGCGGAAATCATCCAAACATCGCGGTAAATACCCGACCCCGTGTACCAGCGCGAATCGGCATACCGGCTGTGGTCTACGCGCACGGCTATTACGTTATCGCCTTCCTGCAAGTAAGGGGTAAGGTCGTATAGAAAAGAGATATACCCATTCGGACGTTTCCCTAACAGGTGTCCGTTCAAGTAAACCTCGCTCCGGTTATAAACGCCTTCAAAGTAGATATAGTGACGAGCCGCACGGTCTGTCACCGTGAAATGTTTACGATACCATCCGATGCCACCCGGAAGATACCCCGTACAGCTTGCCAGCGAAGGTGAGAGCTGTGCCTCGATAGACCAGTCGTGTGGCAGGTCAAGCCGGCGCCACTTCCCGTCATCATAATCGTTGCGCAGACTGAGTGAATCATCGGAAAGGCAGAACAGCCATCCGTCGTTGAACTTACGGGCATCGCCAAAAGAAACTTGCGCCCGTAGCGGCATCAGAGCAAGCATTGCGATAATGAGCAAAGCCGATGCAAAGAGTTTGTTTTTCATGCTTCTGTGTTTTTAAGGTTAGATGTATGGTTATGACATTTCAATACCCGGTGGGGCAGGTTGCCATGTCCTAATAAATCAATGGGACAACCGAAATGTTCTTCAATCCATTCGGTAGGGATTTCCGTGTCGGGATGATAATCCAACGTACCGTTTACACAAGCGATAGACTTTACGTTTTGAAGTACCGAACCAATGTCGTGGCTGACAAGGATAATTGCCCGCTCGCGGTTGATTTCTTCTAACAGTGCATACAGTTTAGCCTCGAAACGCTTGTCGATATACGTGTTAGGTTCGTCGAGTATGATTACTTGAGGGTCGGACACCAATGCACGCCCCAGTAAAGCCCGCTGGAGCTGTCCGCCGCTGAGTTGCCCGATAGGACGTTCTTCCAGCCCTTCCAGCCCCATGCGTGAGATAATCCGGCGGACCTGTTCATGCTGTTCTTTAGTGAACGGTCGGAACAACGATTTCTGCTTGTTAAGTCCGGAAAGCACCACCTCGTACACAGAGATAGGAAATTTCTTGTCAATGGAATTGTATTGCGGCAGATATCCCATGCTGATTTCAGGGACTTTCTTTCCCTCCTGAAAGAAATACACCTCTCCGGCAGACGGTTTGAGCAGTCCGAGGATAACTTTCATCAGCGTAGTTTTTCCGCCTCCGTTCGGACCGATTACGCCTAAAAAGTCATACTCATAAACAGTCAAGTCAATTTGCTCCAATACCGTTTTGCGGTCGTATGCAGCAGAGATTCCGGTTAGTTGGATAATAGGTCGGTTCATGATTGAATTATTTAACTAATGCTTGAGCTACTCCTACCATTTCTTTTTCCCATTCGTAACTGAGTGGATTGATAGATACAGTCTGCGCTCCTAATTCTTTAGCGATGACCTGAGCATTCCGAGTGTCAAACTCCTGTTGGACGAAAATAATCCGCACGCTGGCATTTCGAGCTTTACGGATAAGCTGTTGCAACTGTGCAGGAGAAGGCTCTTTCCCTTCTTCTTCTATGCAGATCTGCGTCAATCCATAATCGCGGGCGAAATAGGTCAACGCCGGATGATAAATAAGAAAAGCACTATCGGCTTGGGGTAACAAAGCCTTGATGGATTGGTCAGTGCGGTCGATACAAAGCATCACACTGTCTAATCGCGCCTGATAGTAAGAAGTATGTACTGTATCCAATTCGCATAAAGCCCGGCATATATTTCCGGCGATAACCCGCGCATTGCGAGTCGAATTCCAAATATGCGGTTCTATGGCAATTTTACTGTCGTGCGAGTGTCCTTGCATCAGTTCGACATTCTTTGAAGCATCAAAAACAAGCATATTAGGCACATTTGTTTTGATACGTTCCATCCATGCCTGTTCGAAACCGATATACCCGATACGCAAATAAGCTGCACTTTGGGAGAGCGCAATCAACTGTTGAGGAGTAGGGTCATACGTTTCAGGATTACTTCCCGCCGGCACCATGCTTACCACCTTATATTTATCTCCGGCAATAGCTTGTGTAAAAAATCGCAGAGGCTCGATAGTAACCGTCAGAACCGGTTTCTCGTCAGCCTGTTTCTGCTTGCTGTTACATGCCGTAAAACAAAGCAGACAGAGTATTATTATAGGTAAGAAGTATCTCATGCTTTAATGATTATATAAAAATTGTATTTGGGCAAAGATACATAAAACTCTCGGCTTTCTTTATATATCATTTATTGAAATCTTCTTGACCAGATAGCAAGTGCGCATGTTCTATTATTAAATAACGTCACTATATTTTATCATAAACATTTTGCACTTTTGTGTAAAAGTCATCAAAACGCAAGCCCATAAGTTCCTTAAAACATCCGTATGCGTTAAGCAACGCATACGGATGTTTTCACTATAAATGTTCAATGGTAGTTACTTTCCTATAAATGTATTTATTTCTCGGATAATCGTACCATAAGCACTCCGTGGGGAGGAATATCGCATACAGTATTTGCTTGGGTAGTACCGATGTTTTGATGTTTCCAAAGGTCGCGTATCGTATATTCTTTCTTATGAATATTCACTTGGTCGGCAAAGTAAATAGTTTGTTTGTGCCAGTCGTAGTTTAAATGCCATGTGGTTTCGGTACGATTCAAGAAGCAGACAGCAAGTTCACCGTTGGCAAGCGGTTTCGCCCAAATTTCTTTTTCTCCCATGTCCATAAAACGGCGTGCTTGTTGTCCCAATTTGTCTTGGTTGACAGATATGACTTCTTTGTTGGTTAGAATCTCTTTGGTTTCAGCATTCATTTTCCGTAAGTCATTGCCTGCCATTAAAGGAGTTGCTAACATACACCACATAGAAAAATGCGTAATGTATTCATCTTTTGTCATACCTCCGTTTCCGATCTCTAACATTTCGGCATCATTCCAATGTCCGGGACCGGCGTATGGATAAAGGTCTGCCATAATGTCTATGATATCTAATACACCGACACCACCCCAGTCGAATTTGCACTGGAAACAATCGCGAATGTCGGGAGTAACGCGCCACATGTGTCCGATACCTTTTCCCCATTTCCACGGTTGGTTTTCTCCCCATTCGCAGATACTGAAAACGATAGGACGACCACTTTGTTTGATTGCATCGCTCATTGTCTGATAAGCAGCTTGGGCGTTTTGACCTTCATTTGAGCACCAGTCATATTTTAAATAATCGATTCCCCATGCTGCATATTGGCGTGCGTCTTGAAATTGATACCCTCGGCTTCCCGGACGGCCTTGACAGGTGTAAGAACCGGCACAGGAGTATATTCCTAATTTAAGTCCGCGTGAATGAATGTAATCTGCAAGTGCTTTCATGCCGTGAGGGAAATGTTTCGGATCGGGGATGATGTTGCCTGTCGAGTCACGTCCTACCTGCCAGCAATCATCAATGACGATGTATTCATATCCCGCGTCTTTCATGCCCGATTCAACCATTGCATCGGCCATTTCTTTTATCAAATCTTCACTGACATTGCAACCGAATTTATTCCAACTGTTCCATCCCATTGGAGGAGTTTGAGCTAACGAATTAAAAATGGAGTCTGGGATTGCCTTTTCTTCTCCGAAGAACATTTGTGCGTGTACATTGCATCCAAGTAATAAAGCTATTCCTATGATCAAAGTTTTTAGTTTCATATTTATTGATTTGAAGTTAGTGTGAGGTTTTAAAACAGCAACTGTATCCGCCAATTCAGATAAAACTATCTTTTACTTGGACGGATACAGTCTTCGTTTTTACCAAAAGGTACTTACTAATACCCGAATCCTTAAATACAGAATTTATTGAATGGATGTATTAGTCAGTTTTACTTTATACGGCCATTGTGTCATTGGGAGTGCGCTCAGAGTCCAATGGTCGGTAGAAGGCCCTGCTGTGACTACAAGCCATAAGTAGGCCAGTTTCTGGTCTGAGGGAACAGTCCATGAAGCAGTACTCGTTTGATTGTAATAATCAGTACTTCCCGAAGTTCCTAAAACCGTTTCTCCGTCTTCCGTAACTCCTACGAACCCATATCGGTAATACGGTATATAGTACCACGCATTATCATATCCCGGACATCCGTTAGGCGCAACATCTTCGCCTTGTAAGCCTTTGAAGTCGGCTGTAACTGTTGTGCCCGCTTCGGGTACACTGAGTTTGATGACGTTGAAACCATAGTTCTCCGGACAGCGTTCGGCTTTTACTTGGTAATAACCGTCATCCTGAATATCCATGTACGGACTGAAATTTTCGAAAGAATTGGCAAAGGCACGTGTTTCATCATATACCCGTTCGAAGTCTAAATTTACCAAGTGACAATAACAATCAAACATCTCATCCACAAATTTATAATTCTCGCCTGCCTGATATCCCTTCATGCGCTGGTACGTTTGTACCGGGTCTTCGTAAGATAAACTTTGCCGATACATGTCGGCTATGAATGTTTGCCCGTTCTTTTCGCTCCAATATTCCAATACGTATGGTGAGCGGTAGATGTTTTCTTCGTGTAAGAAAGCCTTGTGCGTAGCCTGTTTGAAGGCGTCCCAATGGTATTGCTCTTCGGCTATCCAGTTCGGATTAACTTGCCATAGCATCCATTGCGAGGTCATTTCATAGAATCCGGCTCCTTGTCCGTCACCCCAGCATGAGCTTCCGTCGGCAATCATCTGAAGCTGGAAACTGTGTCCCAGTTCATGGGCAACCGTGTTCAGGTTTTCGTCCTGCAAGCGGTTGGGAGCTGCCCAGAATGCCCCTATGGTGTTGTCATACGTTCCGCCGTAAGCCGTACCTTCGAGTGAATACTGAATCATCACCATCATACGGTATCGTTCGCTAAGAGAACCTTCGTTGACAAAGTTCAGGTCATCTCTGTAAAAAGTATAAAACTGTTCGAGTTTGTTTTTGAGATTTTCTAAATCAACGTGCATGTCGTTTCCCTCTAATTGAGGCGGATTTGCCAAATCATCTCCGAATCCTTTTTCCCAAAAGATAGCCAAGTTATCCGTACATGCCATTCGGTTGTAACAGTAGGCAAACGTATCTACCCGCCAGTCTTGACCGGAATATTCTAACGGACGATAAAGTTCTTTTCCCTCGGGCAAAGGATACTGTTCGTTATACGAAACATGTTCGCTATAATCCGTACAAGAGAGTATCGCTGTACCTCCTATGATTGCGCTGATATATTTTATTAATGTTTTCATAATAATTCGTATGGTTAAATTATTCGTATGGTTGAGCGTCGATAGCCGGAGAGCGTCTTAATTCGTAGCGGGGAACAGGAAGCCAGTAATGTGCTTCAGCTCCGGCTACCCCTGCAAAGTTACGGGTTGAAACAGTATTCCCTGTATAATATTGTTTGTGTCCATCGGCGTATTTATAGATAACGATACCTGTTACAGGATGGCTATAACATTCTTCCATTTGTTTCCAACGGCGAAGGTCGAACCATCGTTGTCCTTCGAATACCAGTTCGGCTTGGCGTTCGTAATAATAAGCGTCCCAAATATCGTCACTTGCTTGTATTTCGGGCAAACCTACGCGGCGACGTACTTTGTTGATGTATTCTCGTGCGCCTTCTGCTCCTTCTATATTACCTAATTGGATTTGACATTCGGCATAGTTCAGATAGATTTCGGATAAGCGGATGAAGAACCACGGAGTAGTGTGCATTGTTGTTCCTGCCGAGTTATAGTTCGGATCGAGGAATTTACGCATAGAGTAGCCCGTATTGCTGGCATTCCAGTAATATTCTCCCTGATCGCTGTCTCTTCCGGCGGTTACACCCGATTCGCCGGGACGGAATACTTCGACTTCACGTCGGCCGTCTCCGTACCCCCACATATCTCCGTCAAGGATGAAAGCAGCGTAGAATCGAGGCTCACGACCTTTCCATGCATCGGGCATGTCGCCTGCCGCTGCCCAATATTCTGCCTGCGGAACGAAGTCGCTGCCGTCGGAGTTCTGGAAGAAATCGGCAATTTCTTGCGTTGGGTTAAAGTTCCCCCATCCTTGAAATCCGTTGCCGATACCGCAAGGAGCCTGATAGAGATAAGACATATTCTCGCCTGCTCCGTATTGAGGGTCGTATAGTTTTTCGAAGATGACTTCCGGATTCTCAGGATCAAGGAACAAAGCCCCGTATTCATCGCTTACGGTTTTGGGGTCGGTAACTACGTTGCTCGTATTGATATCCTGTAAGTGATATATGTTTAAATCGAATACGGCATGGGCAGCGTCGGCCGCAGCTTGCCATTTTTCAGGAGACGGCGTACCGAATAACGGACTTGCCTGATAAAGCAGCACTCTTGATTTCAAAGCCAATGCAGCCCCTTTGGTCGCCCGTCCGAAATCGCTGTTGTCGGGATAAACATCGGGGAGAAGAGAAGCAGCATCATCGCAATCTTTTACAATGAAAGCAGCCACATCATCCATATCGGCACGTGATTCTTCAAACTGATCGTTCAAACCGAATGTATGGTCGATGAGAGGAACACGTCCGTACAGACTGTATAACATGTGGTAATTCCAAGCTCTGAGGAATAAAGCCTGTCCTTTTTGCCAGTTTTTCCATTCTTCATCTCCCGGCACTTCATCAATGCGTTCCAAGAACAGGTTAATGCTTTTGATATAGCCGTAATATGTTCCCCATGGGTCCCACATGGTCTCATCCCAGCCGATACTATATGTATCGCAGTTTAGCAGGCCTTGTGTTACATTTTCAGAGCCGTAGGTATGTTTTTGATAAACCTCGTCTGTAAAATGAGCGAAACGAGTCCCTTTCATGGTTTCTGCCCATAGGTTGACGTATTGTGCGTTCAGGTAAGTTTCAGAAAGAGCGAGGTCGCTCCAGATTGCTTCATCAGAGAAAGAGTTGAGAGGTTCGACATCTAATATATCTGTACACGATGTGCTTCCCAAACTCATGCAAGCCAAAGCCAATGTATATAAGTAATGTTTTGTTTTCATGGTTGTCGATGTTTTTTTTAGAAAGTAATGTTAGTACCGAAAGTAATCATACGCTGTAACGGGTATGCCAAGATACCGTTTGAGTTGATTGCGTATCCGTTTTCATCTTTGGATGTGCCGACTTCGGGGTCACATATTTTCATTTTATCAAATGTAAACAAGTTGTTTCCGTTTACGTAAAAACGCCACTTTTGGATACCGATTTTCGAGGTGAGCGACTGAGGTAGGGTATAACCGATTTCCATTGATTTCAGACGGAGGAAAGCGGCGTTGCGGAGCCACCATGTAGAAGCACTTCCATTCCATGTATCACCGTAAGTCTGTTTGATGAAGGCTTTCGGCCAGCGGGCGTTCAGATTTTCTTCGGCAGTGTTTTCTGTGCGCCAACGTCCTTCGTAAAAGTCTGTTACCATATTCATGGTGGGTTGTACTAACTGTACGGCTTTAGCCTGTCCTTGAAAGAAGATGTTCAGGTCGATGCCTTTCCATGAACCGTTCAGTGTGAAACCGTAGATAATTTTCGGCGTTGCAGATGCGTTGATACGGATAGCGTCATCCCATGTAATTGTTCCGTCGCCGTTTGTATCCTGATAAATCAAGTCGCCGGGCGCGGCATTGTCCATGTGAGGCGTGTTGTCTACTTGTGCCTGATTCTGATAGATACCCAATGCTTTGTACAATACCAGTCCGTCTATCGGATTTCCCGTTGTCCGTTGCCATTCGGGGGTAGAAATAGCTTCGTCCATGTAAACTACTTTGTTTTCTGCGTATGTAAAGTTTCCGGTAATTCCCCATTCGAAGTCGCCGGCGCGGTCGTGATAAGAAGCCACGATTTCTACTCCCGAATTATTTACCTTACCTAAGTTTTCGGCAGGGAGCACCAATCCTGTATACGCCGGTATAGATGCGCTACGGGTAATTAATATATCGCTACGCTTGGATTTGAACCAGTCGAAATCCAATGTAAATTTACCGTTCAAGAACGAAGCCGAGAATCCGAGGTTGGTAGTGTTTGCTGTTTCCCATGTAACCAGCGGATTGGCCGTACGGGTTAGATAAAAACCTTTGTTAACCGCAGCGGCATCGCCCGTACCGAAGTAAGCTCCACTGTCTGCAAACGCATATTGTGAAAGATATTGGTAAGCAGTGATGTTGTCGTTACCCATCTGTCCCCATGAAGCCTTGAGCTTAAGGAAATCGATGTAAGGTTTCACCGGTTCGAAGAACTTTTCTTCAGAGATAACCCACCCCAAAGAGAATGACGGGAACAAGCCCCAGCGGTGTCCTTTGGCAAAGTTCATAGACCCATCGTATCGCATGGTTACTTCTGCCAGATATTTGTCCATGTACGAATAGTTTACACGTCCGAAGAAGTTTACACGTGCAGTTTTGTCTGAAGAACCGTTGTTGTCCTTATCAGCCGGTACGTCGCTTCCGGCAAATAAATCCATCAGCGTGTTCGACAAGAAGTTAGTACGATATCCTGACAGCGTGTGGTAGTTATATTTGCTCTGTTCGTAAGCTACAAAAGCATTTACTTTATGACTGTCGTTAAACGTACGTTCGTAACCGATACGGGCATTCAGGGTGATGGTCGAATAACGGGTAGCCCAGTCGTTCAGGCTGATTTGTCCCGTGTCAGAACGCCTGTTCTGATACTCTTGTGTAGCGTTGTCATAATAATAAAGGTCGTATGGCTGATTGATTTGTTTGCCATCGCTAAACGTATAGTCGATGGCGGCATATCCTTCGGCATACAGTCCTTTCGTGATAAAGTCAAGGTCGACATGCAGTAAAGGCTTGATGTTGATGACATTCGTCGTATAGTTATTCGACCCCGGCTGATCGGTTACCATGATTGCCGCATTACGGGTTACTCCGTCATAGCCTACTCGCGGCAGTCCGTTCGGGTAATAAGGCGCACTTCCGGGGAAGGTACTTAAGAAGTAAGTAAACAAATACGGAGTAGTATAAATTCCGCGTTGGCGCTGTTCCTGTCTGCCCAATATGTCTAAACTAAAACGTATCGACTTGTTTATTTGGGCATCGACATTAGACATCAGTTGGAACTGTTTGTAATCTTGTGCCGAGTTCTTATAAATCGCGTCCTGCCACATATATTGTGCGGAAGTGTAAAATGAAATTTTGTCTGTACCTCCGCTGATAGACAGGCTGTGCTGCGTTTTACCCGCCCAGTTTTTTGCAACCTCGTTCCACCAGTCTGTATCCGGATAATTAATCGGGTCATCATGGTTCAGATAATGTTGCAACACCTCATCGGAATATGTAATACCGGCCTGATCATGACGCGGGTCGGCATCATACTCATTTACATACGTAGCATATTGATATGCATTCAGCATTTCAGGGATTTTGGTAGGCTGGGAGATTGAATAACTTCCGTTATAGTTCACCGAAATTTTCCCTTCCTTTCCGCGTTTGGTGGTGACCAAGATAACACCGTTTGCCGCACGCGCTCCGTAAATGGCTGCCGATGCGTCTTTCAGTACGGAAATGCTTTCAATGTCTTCAGGATTCAGGTGACTGAACGAGCGGTCGGCAATACCGTCTACAACAATCAGCGGCGAAGTGCTTCCCAAAGTACCTTTACCGCGAATCAATATATCCGCATTGTCTTCACCCGGTTCTCCCGAACGGGTATTGGCTATGATACCGGCCGTTTTTCCGGCAAGTGTATTGGTCAGGTTTGCCGCTGCAACTTTTTTCAAATCCTCACCTCCTACTTGTGATACAGAACCTGTCAACGTGGCTTTCTTTTGCGTACCATATCCTACCACGATGACTTCATCCATAATCTCTGAATCTTCTTTCAGTGTGATTTTTTGTTTTCCACCTTGTAATTCTGCCGCCGATACCTCCTGCGATTTATATCCGATATAGCTGATTACCAGTGTGGCATTAGGCGATACGTTAAGGCTGAAATTTCCGTCGATGTCCGTAATCGTTCCGTTTGTAGTACCTTTTTCCATCACGTTTGCCCCGATAATCGGTGTACCGTTGGCGTCTGTTACATTACCTTTTACTGTTCTGTTTTGTTGAGTAATTTCCGAGACTTGAGTCATGCTTTCTTCAGAATATGCCATTGCGCTGAGAGTACAGGCAGAAAGCACGATGCAAGCAGTGGTTTTCATGAATGCTTGACAGAAAAGCATTCGTTTTAGTTGTGTTTTCATCATAAGTAAGGCTTTTAATGTGATTTATACTTGCATTATGTGTTTTTCACGCACTTGCAAATTTAAATTTATACAGTTGCTTTTTATGACAAAATCGTCCGTTTTGATAGAAAAATCGTCTATTTTGATGAGATATTCCTCTTTTGTAGTCGTTTTATTTCTTTGTATTGATGCCCGGTAAAAAATAGAGAGGATAATTGCAGCTTTTATGCGTAATGAGCTTGTTTTCAGCTTTATCCGGTTTTGGGGGAAGTATGAAAAAACGCTACCCATAGAACAGGTAAGTTCTATGGGTAGAATCGGACAGTTCTACCGCATGTGTTGGCCGACACTAACGGTAGCCTCATGCTTTGACGGCACGCAATATTTCCCGCTTTCCTCCCGGAGGACCGGGCAAGCGCTCTACTGTAAATCCGGCGGATTGCAGCATACGGCGCACGACTCCTTTGGCGCAATAGGTGGTTAGGATTCCTCCGCGGTTGGTCTGGCGGAATAGAGTTTCGAACAGAGGCTGACTCCACATTTCAGGTTGTTTTTCGGGAGCAAATGCGTCGAAGTAAATTACATCGTAATTGTCTTCAAAATGATAAGTCGTGAAGTCGGTTTCTATTTTGCAAAGTGTGAAATGGGGAGAAATGGAAACCGGGATGTTCCACTCGGCTTGGTGGAGAGCATAATAACTTGCGGCATGTTCGGGCGCGATGTGTTCGGGATAGTTCAGGCTGCGGACGACGCTTTCGGCAAGGGGATAGCGTTCGAGGGTTGTAAACCGTATGCTGCGTTTGCTTCGTTCGGCTTCCAACTGTGTGAGAAATGCGTTTAGTCCCGTCCCGAATCCGATTTCGAGTACGTGAGGGGCAGAAACCGCGGAATGTTTCAACCCCATATTAATAAATATGTGTTCCGATTCGGTGAGTGCCCCTTTTACGGAATGATAATGTTCGTTCAGTTCGGGAACGAAAAGCGTATTGCTGCCGTCGGCAGTTTGTTCGATTTGTATCATGAGGCTAAAATAATTTATAAATGCCCAAAGCTGTAGCCACGAGGATGGTGTAACGTCCTAATTTGCCAATGCTCATCGAGAGGGTTACTATCCAGACGTTGGCTCGCATGAGACCTAAAACAATCAGGATGGCATCGCCGATAACGGGAAGGAAAGAGAATAGAGCAATCCATGAACCGCGTCCGTGGATAAACCGCTTGGCACGCTCCATTTGCTTTTGGTCTACTTTGAAATATTTCTCTATCCATTCCATTTTCCCGAGGTGACCTATCCAGTAGCAAGTCAGGCCTCCCAAAACATTTCCTGCCGTAGTAGCGAGTGTAGAACCTACCGGGTCGAGTCCGAATCCGATACATGCCAATAATACGGCTTCGGAACTGAAAGGAAGAATTGTTCCCGCCAAGAAAGCGGATATGAACATTCCCCAGTATCCCCAGTCGGTCATGAATTGAATAAATGCGTCCATAAGTTGAATAAGAAAAGCAATCCCCACAGTGAGAGCACTACGGGTAGGAAGATGCGGGTGAAACGGTTGAATGTAAGTGCCAGCAAATGTCCGCTGGTGATGCTGCCCGTAATGAGCAGTATCGGAAGAAGTGCATTCAGGTGCTGAGGCTGTAAAACGGTCAGCAGCAGGATGCCTCCGCCTATCGCAATCAGGCTGCGCAACAGGATACGGGTTTGTACTTTATCCTGATAGGTATGCGTAAGACTTTGGGTACTGCTTACGGCGGTTATTACAGCGATTGTTGCCCATGAGATGATTTGTGATAGTGTGAGTGCGGAATAATCGACAGGCATGAAATGTATCACTTCCACTAAGGGGGCGTAGGTTACTTCTGGCGTGTGTGTAATGTAAAGATGATAGCAAAGCAGCATGAGGTAAGGCACGCATAACCCCATAAGTCCGGCAAAAAACGTGCGCCAGTTGAACGAGCGCAGGCTGCCCATTAAGATGTAGAATAGCGGGATGAAATACATGATATGCGGCATAAACAAGCTGCCGATGCTCATGCAAAGGAAAGCATGAAATATCGTTGTTGAGGCATACCGCGATTCATAGCTTTGGAATAAGCTATATATCGCAGCCAAGAAGAGCAAGGGAACCCACGTTTGTGTAGAGAAAGAATAAAGGAAAGGACAGGCTGCGAAAAAAAGCATGAACATGGCGGGAGGGAATGCGGTACGTGTACGTATCAGGGCAAACGCCGTATTCATTTCGATTAGCATATACGCCATGACCGCACATACGCCAAGTGTGATTCCGTCTGTCAGCTGTTTGGTATTTATCAGGCAGACAATCACAGCCAGTAGGATAGCAGCGGGAAGCGTGATTCTTCCCGTTGCTATGCGGTATTGAAATTTGTTTCTTCCAATCATCAATAGAGTGGGTTAGAGGTCGAACCCGATGTCTGAACGGAAATATTTCTTTTCGAACTGAATCTTTCCGGCGTTGTTAAACGATTGTGCCAATGCCTCTTCTTTGTTCGACCCGTATGAGCTGACGGCGATAACACGTCCTCCGGCTGTAACTACCTGTCCGTCTTTCAAGGCTGTTCCGGCATGGAATACGATGCTGCCTCCGGCTTTTGCCTCTTCAATGCCCGTCATGGGGAATCCTTTTTCGTAGGCTTCGGGGTATCCGCCCGATACCAACATCACGCAAACAGCAGCGCGCGGGTCGATTTCCAGTGTCTTTTCGGCAAGGTTTCCTTCGGCAACCCCTTCCAAAAGGTCAACCAAATCGCTCTTGATGCGGAGCATTACGCTTTCTGTTTCGGGGTCTCCCATGCGTACATTATATTCGATGACCATCGGTTCGCCTTTCACGTTTATCAGTCCGAAGAAGATAAAGCCTTTGTAGTCGATTCCCTCGGCAGCCAATCCTTCTACTGTGGGACGGATGATGCGGTTTTCTACCTTTTTCATCCATTCGGTATCGGCAAACGGAACCGGAGAAACCGAACCCATGCCGCCGGTGTTCAGTCCTTTGTCTCCCTCGCCAATGCGCTTGTAATCCTTAGCTTCGGGAAGAATTTTATAGTCTTTTCCGTCGGTCAATACGAATACAGAACATTCTATACCGCTTAAAAACTCTTCAATAACCACGGTTGCCGAGGCATTGCCGAACATTCCGCCCAACATTTCCTTCAGTTCTTTCTTGGCTTCTTCAAGCGTAGGCAGAATCAATACACCTTTTCCGGCGCACAGCCCGTCGGCTTTCAGTACGTAAGGAGCTTCCAGAGTTTCAAGAAATGCCAATCCTTCTTCCAAGTTATCAGCCGTTACGCTTTTATATCCGGCTGTGGGGATGTTATGACGTTGCATGAAGCCTTTGGCAAACTCTTTGCTTCCTTCCAGTACGGCGCCCGCTTTCGATGGACCGATAACGGGAACATGCTTCAGCGCTTCATCGTTTTTGAAATAATCGTAGATACCTTTTACCAGCGGGTCTTCCGGTCCTACCACTACCATGTCGATGCCGTTGCTCGTAACAAACTGTTTGATTGCGGCAAAGTCATCGGCTTTGATAGCAACATTTTCGCCCACTTCAAGCGTTCCGGCGTTTCCCGGAGCGATGTATAGTTTCTCGATTTTCGGACTTTGTGCGATTTTCCATGCCAATGCATGTTCGCGTCCGCCTGAGCCTAAGAGTAAAAGTTTCATAAGTATGTTGGTTTAAAAGTAAAGTTTCTTGTTGTTATTTCTTTTTTAAGTGGTCTTCAAAGTAGCGCGTAATGTGTTCGTGCAAATGTACGCGGTCTCTTCCTACCATGTTATGTCCGTCTTCCGGATAAACAAAGAAGTCGGGATGGGTTCCTGCGTCGATACATGCACGGAGGAACGTATAGCTATGTTGGGGAACGCAGGTAGGATCTGTTCCGCCGATAATGATTTCCAGCCGTCCTTTCAGATTGCCTGCCTTCTGCTTCAAATCAGAGCCTTTGTAACCTTCGGGATTGGTTTGCGGAGTGTCCATGTAACGTTCGCCGTACATTACTTCGTAGAATTTCCAGTCGATAACAGGACCTCCTGCCACACCTACCTTAAAAATGTCGGGATAGGTAAGCATCAGATTGGTAGTCATGAATCCTCCGAAGCTCCATCCGTGTACGCCGATGCGTTCGCCATCTACGTATGATAGGGATTTCAGAAACTCCACACCTTTTACTTGGTCTTTCATTTCTTCTACTCCCAAATGACGGAAAGTACAGTTTTCAAATTGCAGACCTCGGTTATCGCTTCCCCTGCTGTCTACGGTCAGCATTACATAACCTTCCTGAGCCATGTATAAGTCCCATCCGCGTGCATCGTAGAAGCGGGTATTGTGAATGAGTTGGGCATGAGGGCCACCGTATACATAGATTATTGCCGGATATTTCTTGTTCGGGTCGAAATTCACCGGTTTGATGAGGCGGTAATATAAATCCGTAGTCCCGTCTGCCGCTTTGATGGTTCCTACACTGATTTCGGGCAGGTTGAACTGTTCGCGCATCGGGTCGGTGGCAGTCAGCAGCGTAACGCCTTTCTTCCCGTTGGTAGGCAGGATGCTGATTTCGCGTGCCACTTCAAACGAGGTGAAATTATCTATCAAGTATTTTCCGCTTGCCGATAATTTGGCGCGGTGTGTGCCGTCTGTTCTTCCCACCGGCGTACGTTTTCCCGTCTTCACGTTTACGGCAAAGATATTGGTTTGCAGGGGAGACACCTCCGTGCTTGCAATGATGACTTCTTTCTTATCCGGATTGAAGCCAACGATGTCTTGCACCAACCATTCGCCTTGCGTCAGTTGAGTAGTTTTCAGCGATTCGCTTACAGAACCGTCATAGCCTTCCCGTCTTTGCTGGGCAGGCGACAGAATTGTTTTCGTATCCATCAGATACAGATGATGGAAACCGTCGCGCTGGCTCCAGTAGATAAATTTCGTGTCGTCCCACGGTAAGAATACGATGGGATGTTGAGGCTCTACGTATTTGGGATGCTCTTCTTCGTATAACACACCTTCTTTCTCTCCGCTTGCCGCGTTGTAGCGAACCAGTTGTGCGTGGTTTTGGTCGCGGTTCAGTTCGATAACATAGACGCTCTGTTCGTCGGGCGACCAACTGATGTTGGTAAAATAGCGGTCAGTCGGGTCGCCTGCTTTCAGATAAACAGTTTTCGCTGTCTTTACATTATATATACCTACGGTTACTTTATGGCTCGTCATACCTGCCATCGGATATTTGTCCGGCTCAAGCGTGGCGATGCGCGTAGAGGTATTTACTTGCGGATAATCCGTCACCATGCTTTGGTCCATGCGGTAGAAAGCAAGATATGTTCCTTTGGGACTCCAGAACGTGCCTTTCATGATACCGAATTCGTTGCGGTGAACCGACTGACCGTAAACCACGCCTTCTTCCGTTTCGTTCGGATTGATTTGCGTACCGTCAACAAACAGGCTGTTTCCTATGGTGTAAGCCGTATGGCTATTTGCCGGGCAGAAGTCAGGGTTTGCCGGTTCTTTTTCTTTGCCGAGCTGCGTACACAGACTGATGTCCTTGCTTCCGAAGTCATATACAACAGAATGACGGTCGTGTCGGAAATAAATCTTTTTTTGTTCCGCCCACGGAAAATACACACTCATCAGCGAGTAAAGCGGTTTTAGCCCTTTCGATTTCAAGGCATCATTCACCTCTTCCAGCGTAACGAGCGTGGTTTCTTCGCCACTCTTTACGTCTACCGTCTTTATGTCTTCCACGTCGGCGCGTACACATACATCGCCCCACCAGTCCAGCCCCGGCATGTTCTTCGGAGTCAGATTAAAGTAATTAGCTCCCCCCGGAATCACGTCTTCCAGCGTGTACGGGCTTTTCTCTTGGGCAGATAAAGCAAATGTAGTCATACAGTATAAAACGAAAAGTTGGAATATACGTTTCATTTTGATTCGTTGTTTGGATTGATGTTTTTGAAGATTCGGGCAGACTCGTGAGCCTGCCCTTACCCGATTAATTGTTGTTTGTTATTCATCGCTTTTATCCGTCTGTCTGCGCCGATGTATGTATTGCGGAACATTGGGCTTGCGGCGGCGTCCTTCCGATGACGGACGGAAATCCCTGCGGCGTTCTTCACGGGAATCATCTCTGCGGCGTTCCTCGCGGGAATCATCCCTGCGGCGTCCTCCGCGTGAGTCATCCCGTCGGCGTTCGTTGCGGAATCCGTCGCGGCGCTCCCGTTTGCCGTATTCCACCTTTTCACCGCGCCGGCGAGGACGGAACGATGCTTCTTCACGCTTAGGCTTGAATTCTTCACCCTCATGTTCCGTGCGGAATTCCTTGTATTTGCCGTCGAATATTTGATATTTACGGAACTGACACTCCAATGCACCGTTAAACAGAGGCACTTTCACCGATGGTTTCAGCCCGATTTGGTCGAAACACTCATCGCGATAACTCAAAATCCAAGCATCGTTGCCCACGAAAGCATGTTTCAACCGTTCGCCTATCATCTGATACAAACCCAACAAGTCGTTTGCCGAGATGCGTTCACCGTAAGGCGGATTCGTGATGATGATACTCTTTTCGGTCGGCTGTTCAAACTGCTGGAACGGCTGGATACGCAATACAACGTCTTTGCTCACTCCCGCCGCCTTTACGTTATGCGTGGCTATTTCGTTCGCTTTCGGGTTATTGTCGTATCCGTAAATCTTGTGTGTAAATTCGCGTTCCTTCGAGTCATCATTATAAATGTTGTCGAAAAGTTCTTGGTCGAAGTCTTTCCACTTCTCGAATCCAAATTCTTTGCGGAAAACCCCCGGAGCAATGTTTCGGGCTATTAAGGCAGCCTCAATGGGGATAGTACCCGACCCGCACATCGGGTCAATCAGGTCGCATTCGCCGCGCCATCCCGTCATCAGAATCATTCCTGCCGCCAGTACCTCGTTTAGCGGAGCTTCTACCTGCTCTTGGCGATATCCGCGCCGGTGCAGCGATTCGCCCGAACTGTCCAGCGAAAGCGTACACTGGTTTTCAGCAATGTGTATGTTAATCGCCAAATCCGGGTTGTTGATGCGTACCGACGGACGGTTGCCCGTACGTTCGCGGAAGTAATCCACGATGGCATCTTTCACCTTGTATGCTACGAATTTAGAGTGTCGGAACGTTTCTGAGAACACTACGGCATCTACTGCAAAGCTGTCGGTGTTGTTGAGAAAGTCCGTCCATTCGATACTTTTTACCGCGTCGTATACTTCGTCTGCGTTTTGAGCTGTAAAATGTTTGATAGGTTTTAAGATGCGGATTGCCGTGCGTAAGCAAAAATTTGCGCGATACATCATTTCTTTATCTCCGGTAAAAGAAACCATGCGGCGTCCGATTTCAATGTTGTCGGCTCCTAATTCAGTGAGTTCTTGTGCCAACACCTCTTCCAGTCCCTGAAAGGTTTTGGCGATAAGCTCAGATTGTTGATTCATTTCAATTAAATTACGTAATTTCTGTTTGACGATGCAAAAATAGAAATTTCCGCTCAGCTAATCAACTGTTTGAAAGTGTTTTTAAATACGCGGTTTAAATTTAGCCGGCTATTGGGGCGCGCAGACATTAGTGCTTTATTTTATGCGGATAAGTTCTTTCCATTCGGACTATGTTTCATGCGCTGATCGGATTTCTCATTTTCCTCTTGTGTTGAGCTGCAAGAGCCTGTTTTAAATTTTCCGATAAAGTGATTTCATCCGCCCTTTTTTTAGTTTGTTACCTGTCTTTTTTCCTGTTTTCACTCGTCAGATAGCCCGCTATTCAGAAAAACAGACCGGAAACAATTCTCAAACTGTGGCAGAGCAAAAATTTGTACGACAGGCTTTGAAAAAGGAAAATTTAAAGCGTTTCTGTAATAATTTTATTCTTAAAATTTTAGGTTTTATAAAAAACATTATATTTGCGACGATTAAAATATTAACCATTATCAACACTGATTTACTATGAGTTTAAAAACATGTTTCTCAGAGAGTAGTTGCATTTTATTGGCGAGTGCTTTATTCTGCACGTCTTTGCCTGCTTTTGCAACCTCTTCCTCAGCTGGTGCAAACTTGACAATTCAACAACAAGAGCAGAAATTGAAAGGACAAGTCATTGATGCCAAAACAGGCGATCCTGTTATCGGAGTAAATGTACTTGTTAAAGGAACTGCAACCGGAACGATTACAGACATTGACGGAAAATACGAGTTAAGTGCTCCCGTTGGTTCCATCCTCCAAATTTCTTTTATAGGTTATAAGACCGTAGAGATAAAGGCTACAGCCACCGAACAAACCGTCCAACTGCATGAAGATGCAGAAACACTGGACGAAGTTATCGTGGTAGGTTATGGTGTACAGAAAAAGGAGAGTTTGACGGGTGCCATGTCTACGTTGAAAGACAACAGGCTGAAAGATATTACTACGCCGACCGTTGAAAACATGTTGAATGGCAAGGTTTCCGGAGTATATGTAGCGCCGGGATCAGGACAACCGGGTTCTAACGGGGCTGTGCAGATTCGTGGACGTGCCACTCTGAGCGGCAGCACCTCTCCGCTGTGGGTTATTGACGGCGTGATTGTTGGCGAAGACCCCGGTGTGTTAAATCCGTCGGATATTGAAAGCATGACTATATTAAAAGATGCTGCTTCTACTGCTATCTACGGTTCACAGGGTGCCAATGGTGTCATTATTGTGACAACCAAGATGGGAAAAAGTGAAAAAATGAAGATAAACGCTTCTGTTAAGTTGGGTGTGAGTACAATGACCAACGGAAAGATGGAAGTAATGAACGGAGCAGAACTATACGATTATTATGCATCTTTTCCCAATCAAGAAGATATCAAATTCTCACGTTGGAATCCTGATTTGAGAAATTCCAACTTCGACTGGGGGGAATTGGCTTCACAAGCAGGATTTACTCAAGACTATAACATCTCTTTATCAGGAGGAAGTGACAAAATGAGTTCTTATTTCTCATTGGGATATTATAGCGAAGAAGGAACTGTAAAGGGATATAAGTACGACCGGTATAGTTTCCGTTACCGCTCTAACTATAAACCATTTTCTTGGTTGACCATAAAGCCGAACATCTCAGGTTCGATGAAAAACACAGATGACTCTCAGTACGACTATACTGCCAAATATACCATGTTCCCGTGGGATAGTCCGTATGATGAAGAGGGTAATTTGGTTCCCGACCGATACAGTGGATGGGTGGATAGTTCTGACTTGAATTACCTGAACTCCATTTCTTACGGAAATCATACTACACGGAAAACCTACGAATTTTCCGGTAATTTCGACTTTGATATCAGATTTACCGACTGGCTGACTTTTACTTCGGTCAATAACTATCGTTGGACGGGATATTTCCAGTCTATCTATACAGACCCCCGTACAGACAGTGCTTCCGGAGTGCAAGGACGTGTAGAGGAAGAACAAACCAATTATATACAGCGCTACACTAACCAGTACCTGACTTTCAACAAGATGTTTGGAAAACACTCCGTACAAGCATTGTTGGCTTATGAGTTTATGGATACTTCATCCAAAGTAATCAATGCCAAAGGTACCGGTATCGTTTCCGGATTTGAGGTGTTGGATGCCACTGCCACTCCCGAATCAGTAGGAGGAAGTCTTACCGAATGGGCAAAACAGTCTGTATTTGCCAAAGTAAATTACAACTATGATAACCGTTATCTTGCCGAAGCATCTATCCGTCGAGACGGTGCTTCTAACTTCGGTGACGACAAGAAGTATGGTAATTTCTTCTCAATCAGTGCCGGATGGAACATCAACCGTGAGAAATGGTTCAAGGCTGATTGGGTAGATGTATTGAAGCTGCGTGCCTCTTACGGTTCGGTAGGTAATGTGCCGTATTCTAAATATCCGCAATATGGTTTGTATTCCGTATCTTCTAATTATAACGGTATTCCTGCCATCCTCATCAGTCAAGTAGGTAACAAAGACTTGACATGGGAGCAGACTTATACAACCGGAGTAGGTATTGATGCCAACTTCTTCGATAACCGTTTGCGCTTGGTATTCGATTATTACAACAAATACACCTCTAACATCTTATATCAAGTCCCGGTTTCCGGACTGACTGGTATCACCAGCCGTTGGCAGAATGTAGGAGAGATGCGTAACTCCGGTATCGAAGTAACCATTGGAGGTGACATTATCCGTACCAAAGACTGGTTATGGAGCCTTGACCTGAATATGGGTTATAACAAAAACAAGTTGGAAAAACTGTATGGCGATGACCCGAACATGATGATTATCGGCGGCGGTGGAAATGATACTACAATAGCCGGAGCAGCCGACAAGGTATTGAAGGTGGGTTATAGTACCGACAGATATTATTTGCGTGAGTGGGCAGGGGTTGACCCGAAAAACGGAGCTCCTTTATGGTACAAGAACGATGGCAGTGGAGAAACAACCAGCAATTACTCTGAAGCAAAACAAGTAATGACAGATGCCACATCGCCTAAGCTGTTTGGTGGATTCAATACTTCTTTGGTTTGGAAGAACATAGATTTGAATGCTTCATTCGGATTTTCACTTGGTGGCAAAATCTATAACTATTCACGTCAGGAATACGATTCAGACGGTGCGTATACAGACCGTAACCAGATGAAACTGATAGACGGATGGTCACGCTGGGAAAAAGAAGGCGATATTGCCACACACCCTGTTGCGTCTTACGGTAACAGAAGCAATTCAAACAAGGCATCTACCCGTTATCTGGAAGATGGAGATTACCTGAAACTGCGTTCTTTGTCTATCGGTTATAACTTAGACCTGTCTAAGTATTACATTCAGAATATGCGCATCTACTTTACAGCCGAGAATGTGTTTACCATTACGGGATTCTCCGGTATTGACCCCGAAGTTCCTGCTTACTATGATTCAACAACCGGTACATACAAATCAATCGGTACTGCAGGAGCAGACCTTTATCCGTCTACACGCAAATTCATGTTCGGTATTAATCTAACCTTCTAATTCGCAATTTTATGAAAAAGATAACTTCAACCATACTTTTATCCCTCGCTATCACAGGAGGAGCGCTTACTTCTTGCGACATAGACCGATTCCCTAACAGTTACATGGAATCAGACCAAGTGTCAGACAACCAAGAGGTACTATTTGACAATATGCTTAATGGCATGTACGCACAGTTGAAAACATGGTCAGACCCGATGCACCGTCTGGGTGAATATGCCGGCGATAACATGATGATTCGCGGCTCTTCTACCGATGCTTTTTATGAATTTATCACTTATTCGCGTACGCCGGACAATTACCGTTTGCAGAACTTCTGGGACTACGGATACAAGGCGATTGCACAGGCTTCAAACATCATCAATATGGCGAAAGAGACCGACGATGCAGAATTTAACAGCAAGTTGGGAGAATGTTACTACGTGCGCGGTATGATGTATTTCTATCTCTGCCGTGCTTTCGGACGCCCGTATTACCAAGCACCCGACAAGAATCTCGGAGTACCTATCGTTAATGGAACTCCCAGCGAAGACGAAATCGGGAACTTGTCTTTGCCGGACCGTTCTACTGTGAAAGAAACCTACCAGCAAGCCATTAATGACTTGCGTACGGCAGAAAAATTGATTACCACTTCGTTTTCAAGTCCCGACTATGCCTCTAAGGAAGCAGCCCAAGCCATGCTGTCGCGCGTATATCTGTACATGAGCGGAACTTATGAAAATCCGAACAGGGAATATGCTGATTCGGCAATCTATTACGCCGACCGTGTGATTGAATCGCCCGATTTCCATCTTGTTTCCCGTGAAGACTATATGAAGTCTGCCCGGACAATGCCTGAAAACTATTCCGAAGCAATCTTTGTCATCAAGCGTCTGGCAGCCGACTTCCCCGGTTCAGATTACTATTATGGTATCGGAGGTATGTACTCCAACATCGGGGGTATGGGATGGGGCGAAATGTACGCCAGTGCCAAATACCTTGAATTGTTAGACGAAACCAAACGTAACGACTGGAGAAATGGTGATGCAGGAATCGTAGACGCACGTGCCAAATTTATCGAACCGCAATATATTACGGACGATAACGGAGATTACACCGAAGTATTGCGTTTCATCACTCCCAATGCAACCGGTACGGGATATACTTACGTACAGCTTCCGGTCAATGCAAACAAAACGCAATGTAGTGAGGGGGATAAAACTTATCCCATTACGCTTTCTTCGGACAGAACTCCCGAAGAAGAGTATTACACCATCAATTATAACGGAGCAACATACACCGGTGTAATCGACTATCAGATTGCTTTGAACAACGGTTATCCGATGTTCTATATCACCAAATGTTCGCGTGAAGACGGATTGGAGTCACAACTCCATTCACCCATCATCTCCCGTTTGGATGAAATGTACCTGAATCGCGCTGAGGCATACGTGAAGAAAGGCTTGCTTGAAGAAGCAAGAGCCGATGTCAATATGATACGTGAACGTGCCATCAATGCAGAAGCCGGATACGACCAAGCAACCTTTGCTGCTGATGCCGCTAACTTGGTGGACAAGGAACGTCAGTTGGAAATGGCTTATCAGGCAGAGCGTAGCTATGACGTGTTCCGTAACGGCGGTACGCTGACCAGACGCTATCCCGGTCCGCATCCTATTGATGACGTACCTGCTACCGATTACCGTGTGACTTATTACATCCCGCAGACGGCTATCAACTCTTATCCGAGCGGAAGTACATTGACTCAGAATCCGACAAGTGACAGCGGAGTAATCGACAAGTGACAGCGGAGTAATTCTTAATTAATCTGATAACATTTTATACGGGCTGCCTCATCCATCAGGGTGGGGCAGCTTTTTTTATATAAAACTTTTCCTCCCGGAAAATTTTCTTTCCATCGGCATGGGATTGATTTCCCCTTGCCGACACATTTTATAACCCGGCATGGCGGGTCGTATAACTCACCGTGCCGGGTTATATAACCCACCATGCTGGGTTTTACGACTCGGCAAGGTGGGTTATAAATTTCGATAGGCGGCGAAACTGTTTTCTTTCCCGAAAAGTGCTATCTTTGCCGCGTGATGACAGAAAACAAAACAGTTTTATTGGGCATGAGTGGCGGAACAGACAGTTCGGTTGCCGCTCTGCTGCTTCAGGATGCCGGCTACGAGGTGACCGGCGTTACATTCCGGTTTTATGAAAAAGACGGTGATACGGAATACCTCGACGATGCGCGCGACCTTTGTAACCGTTTGGGGATTCGACATTTGGTACACGATGTGCGCGAAGTATTCGCCGAGCGCATCATCAGCTATTTCGTTCGCGAGTATATGGCAGGGCATACCCCCGTGCCTTGCACATTGTGCAACAATTACCTGAAGTGGCCTTTGCTGTCTCAAATAGCCGATCGCGAGGGCATTGCCCGGTTTGCCACGGGACATTACGTAAGGCGGCGGCTTATCGACGGTTACTGGCACATCACTGCGGGGGCAGACCCCGATAAAGACCAGTCGTTCTTTTTATGGGGACTTCCCCAGTCCATCCTGAGCCGGATGTTGCTGCCGATGGGCGAACTGACGAAAACACGAGTGCGTGAGTTGGCTGCCGAACGAGGCTTCTTGAAAGTAGCCCGTAAGCGCGACAGCTTGGGCGTATGCTTCTGCCCGATGGATTACCGTACGTTTCTGAGAGCTCGTGTTCCGGCGAGTGAAATCATTCCCGGCAGTTTTTACGACGAGCAAGGGAACTACCTCGGCAAGCATGAGGGCTATCCTTTTTACACCATCGGTCAACGCCGCGGTTTGGGCATCTATCTGAACAAAGCTCTGTTTGTGAAAGAGATTCTTCCCCAAGAAAACAAGGTTATCGTCAGCGACCGCTTGCAGTCGCTCGAAAAAACAGAAATGTATCTCACCGACTGGAACATTGTTAACCCCGCCGCGCTGTTGGGATGCGACGACGTAATCGTAAAAATACGCTACCGCAAGCAAGCCAACCGCTGTACGGTGACGCAGACTAACGACGGCAGACTGCACGTCCTCCTTCACGAACCGCTTGCCTCTATCGCTTCCGGTCAGGCAGCCGCCTTTTACCGCAACGATGTCGTGTTGGGAGGGGGGATTATCGTTTGATGAAATGAAATAAATCCCTTTCCATATCCGGCGATAGGATTATTTTTCATACATTTGCCGCAACCGAATTTGTAACCATGTATAAGAAACAGCCGTTTTATACCGTCCGTTCGATACGGTTCCGCCGATGGAGCCGCAAATCGTATGCTGCTTTTCTCAGCTTGAAGCGGCATGTCACGATAGGTTGTGTGGGGAAGAGTATCGCCGAGGCTTCGCTGCACAAGGGCGGCATGTTCCATGCGGAAAAAAATCAGGGCGCAAGCGGGTTGTACATTGGCAGCGACACGGGGTGCGAAGAACCCGATACAGGGGAAACGGATGTCCGGCTGTTGATGGGAGAACTATGCCCGCAGGTTACGTTGGTAATCGGTCCGGCGAAAGAATATGCGTATTCATTGGTAAAACATATCCGTAAGCACGCCGGTAATAACGGCATGTTTACGGGGATTCAGCGCAGGTTAATGCAGGCTTTTATTGACCGGGAAAAGGTTGGTGAAGCAGGCGTTAACCTGCGTTTTTTTATTCATTAAAAATAAAAGTTATGGAGAATCGTTTGAAAGAGCTGAAAGATAAAGTTTGTGCAGGCGGCAGCATATCGCTTGACGAGGCACGCTGGCTGATAGCAGACGCACCTTTCACGGAACTGTGCGATGCGGCGCACGAGGTAACCGAACGCTGTGCATCACGGATATTCGACCTATGTTCCATCATTAACGCCAAGTCGGGGCATTGTTCGGAGAACTGCAAATGGTGTGCCCAGTCAAGACATTACCGGACGAATGCAGAAACTTACGGTATCGTACCCGTAGAAGAATGTTTGCGCCACGCCCGTTATAACGAGCAACAGGGAGTGCGCCGCTTCTCGCTGGTTACAAGTGGCAGGCGTCCCACGGCAAAAGAAATAGACGTACTGTGCCGGCATTTCGCTCATCTGCGCGAACATTCCGGGATAAGCCTGTGCGCTTCGTTGGGCTTGGCGGATAAAGAACAGTTGGAACGGCTTCACCGGGCAGGCGTGGAACGCTATCACTGCAATCTGGAAACCGCTCCTTCATTCTTCCCTACGCTCTGTACGACCCATACTCAGGAGGAAAAAGTGGCCACCCTGAAGGCTGCACGCGAGGCGGGAATGGATATTTGCTGCGGCGGAATCATCGGGATGGGTGAGACTGCCGTACAGCGCGTGGAGTTTGCTTTCATGCTGCGTGAGCTGGAAGTGAAATCCATTCCCATAAACCTGCTGCAACCCATAGCAGGCACACCGCTGGAACATACCCCCGCACTGACTTCCGAAGAGATTGTTCGCACGGTGGCAATGTTCCGCTTTGTGAATCCGGATGCCTACCTTCGCTTTGCCGGCGGGCGTTCACAGATGGATGAAGAAACCCTCCGGCTCGCACTGCGGGTAGGGGTGAACGCTGCCATTGTGGGCGATTTGCTGACTACGCTCGGCTCGAATGTGGAAGAAGATGTGATACGAATAAAACAAGCTGGCTATGAACTTTGAACAGATGACCGATTCATTCGACAGGGAACACCTGTGGCATCCCTATACTTCTGCCACTCATCCGCTGCCTGCATACAAAGTGCGCCGTGCGGAGGGTTGCGTCATCACACTCGATGACGGTACGGAACTCATCGAAGGCATGTCGTCATGGTGGTGTGCCGTACACGGTTATAATCACCCCGTGCTGAATCATGCGATAGAAGAACAACTGAAAAGCGTGTCTCACGTCATGTTTGGCGGGTTGACCCATGCCCCTGCCATCGAACTGGGCAAACTGTTGCTCCGGATTGTTCCGCCCTCTATGCGGAAAATCTTCTATGCCGACAGCGGTTCGGTGGCAGTCGAAGTGGCTCTGAAGATGGCTGTTCAGTATCAGTACGCCAAAGGATGTCCCAAACGTACTAATTTTGTAACCATCCGCTCGGGTTATCACGGCGATACATGGAATGCCATGTCGGTATGCGACCCCGTCACCGGAATGCACAGTCTGTTCGGTACAGCCTTGCCGGTACGTCATTTCGTGCCTTCGCCTCAGAGCCGTTTCGGGGGAGAGTGGAACGAACAAGACGTTCTTCCGCTGAAAGAAACCATAGAGACTTACGAAGGCGAGCTTGCCGGACTTATCCTTGAACCCATCGTGCAGGGTGCCGGCGGGATGCGTTTCTACCATCCCCAATACTTGCGTGAAGCCGCCCGCCTGTGCCGGGAACACGGTTTGCTGCTGATATTCGATGAAATAGCCACCGGATTCGGACGAACCGGCAAGTTGTTTGCATGGGAACATGCGGGAGTAGAGCCGGATATAATGTGTATCGGTAAGGCATTGACCGGCGGATACATGACCTTTTCGGCGGTACTGACCACCGATGAAGTTGCTTGCCGTATCTCAGACAATTATCCGAATGCCTTTATGCACGGGCCTACCTTCATGGGGAATCCGCTGGCGTGTGCCGTGGCAAGGGCTTCGGTGGAACTGCTCTTGTCGTCGGGGTGGGAAGCGAATGTAAAGCGGATAGAAACGCAACTGAAAAACGAACTGGCTCCGGCTGCGGAGCTTCCCCAAGTGGCAGACGTACGTGTATTGGGAGCTATCGGAGTTATAGAAACTCGCAAGGAGGTGGACATGGCATGGATGCAGCGCAGGTTTGTGGAAGAAGGCGTATGGGTACGTCCGTTCGGCAGGTTGGTTTACATCATGCCGCCTTTTATTATCTCCGAAAGTCAGCTTACCAAGCTGACTTCTGCGCTGTTGAAGATTATACGTGAAATAAAAGAACAGAAACCTATCGGATGATGAACAGATACGAACAAGAGCTAAGTCGTTTGCAGGCTAAAGGCAATCTGCGTACGCTTCCCGAAATGGAACATTCCGGCAAATGGATAATAGCCGGAGGCAAAAAGTTACTGAATCTTTCTTCCAACGATTATTTGGGGTTGGCTGCCGATAAAGACTTGCGCCGTCGGTTCATGGAACAGTTGGATGAAGCGGATTTCTTATTCTCTTCCTCCTCCTCACGCCTGCTGACGGGGAATTATCCGGTATGCGAACGATTGGAAAGTTTGTTGGCACGCTTGTTTCAGACGGAAAGTGCGTTGACGTTCAGCAGTGGCTATCACCTGAATACCGGCATTCTGCCTGCTGTGAGCGATAACCATACGCTGATACTTGCCGACAAGCTGGTACACGCCAGTCTGATTGATGGCATCCGCTTGGTTTCGGCAGAGTATATCCGCTACCGGCATCAGGATTACGGACAGTTGGAGGCATTGGTAAGCAAGCATCATGCTGCCTACGAGCGCATCATCATCGTTACAGAGAGTATTTTCAGCATGGATGGCGATGTGACCGACCTCCGCCGATTGGTAGCAATCAAGAAAACATACCCTAACGTGATGCTTTATGTAGACGAAGCTCATGCCGTCGGGGTGCGTGGAGACAAAGGCTTAGGTGTAGCAGAAGAACAGAACTGTGTGTCGGACATTGATTTCTTATGCGGAACATTCGGCAAGGCAATGGCTTCGGTAGGAGCTTATGTGGTTTGCAGGAAAGAGTTGCGCGAGTTTTTGGTGAATCGGATGCGTACGTTTATCTTTACCACTGCGCTTCCGCCTGTCAATGTAGCTTGGACTTGTTTTATGTTCGAACGCTTGCCGTTGTGGAAAGAACGGCGTATGCACCTTGCAAGGATGGGGCAGCGTTTGCGGAACGCATTGGCGGAACAAGGTATTCCGTGTGTTTCCGGCAGCCATATCGTGCCGCTTGTTGTGGGCGATAGTGCGGATGCCATTCTGAAGGCGGAGGCGTTGAGGCGGAAAGGCTTCTATGTGTTGCCCGTCCGCCCGCCCACAGTCCCCGAAGGCACTTCCCGCTTGCGTTTCTCGTTACGGGCGGACATAGACGAAAGCGAATTGAATGAATTGATAACCTGTTTGCGTTAAAAACGATGGAACAACGATTTTTGAAAAAAGAAAATAATCCTCACCTTTTGTTGTTTTTTGCCGGATGGGGAGCAGACGAACACTTGTTTAATCTTTCCGTTGCCGAAGGATATGACTACCTACTGTGTTTCGATTATCGGTCGCTTACGTTCGATTACACACTGCTGGCTGGTTATCGTTCCATTCGCCTGCTGGCATGGTCAATGGGCGTATGGGCTGCATCGCAAGTATTTGGCGGGAAAAACTTTCCGTGGGAGCGGCGAATCGCGGTAAACGGTACGCCGTTGCCGATAGACGATAACTTGGGCATCCCGGAAGCTGTATTTGCAGGAACGCTGAATAACTTCTCGGAGTCTACGTTGGTGCGATTCCGTAGGCGGATGTGCGGAACGGCAGCCGAGGTAAAACGCTTCTTGGCACACGAGCCTTACCGGAGCGTAGAAAGTTTACACGAGGAGTTATCCGTTTTACAAACGATGGTGAGACAGTCGCAGGAGTCGGCGTTTGGCTGGGATGAGGCTGTGGTAGGGGGTAACGATAAGATATTCCTGCCCGGCAATCAGCAACGCTATTGGCTGGGAAAGGCAACCGTCAGGATGCGCGATATGGAGCATTATGACGATGATTTCTTTGCCGCTTGCATCGGTGGAAAGGAGGCGATATGGACAAAGGACTGATTCGCAGACGTTTCGCTCGTGCGGCTTCCACTTATTCGGAACGGGCGGATGCCCAGCGCCGGATTGCCGAACAGATGACGCGGCTTATCGTGCGCTACGTACCCCGTTCGGCTTACCGCAACGTGTTGGAAGTGGGATGCGGTACGGGAGTCTTTACACGGATGTTGCTTCATCGTACGCATCCTTCCCGCCTGTGGCTGAATGACATTTGTCCGGAGATGGAAAACCGCCTGACCGACGTATTGAATGAGCGGATTCGCTTTTGTGCCGGTGATGCGGAACAGATGGATTTTCCCGGGAATCAGGGACTGATAGCTTCTTGTTCTGCTGTCCAATGGTTTGATTCGCCTGAACGGTTTTTCCACCGGTGTTCCGACTTACTGACGGACAACGGTTACTTTTCGTTCAGCACATTTGGCAAGCAGAATCTCTGCGAAGTGGCTTCCATCACGGGAAACGCATTGGAGTATCGTTCGCTGGAGGAACTGAAAGATACCCTCCGCCCGCACTATGAATTGCTGCACGTCAGCGAAGAGCTGATTCATCTTTCCTTCCCGTCGCCATTAGACGTCTTGAAACATTTGCAGGCTACGGGCGTAACGGGAGTAGGTTCGCAGCGGTGGACCAAAGGAATGTTGACCGATTTCTGCGACCGTTATTCGGCTGCCTATCGTCTGCCCGACCGCAACGTCCGGCTTACTTATCATCCTATTTATATCATTGCTAAAAAGATTGCATCATGAAAAAGACTGTTTATTTTGTAAGTGGTATCGATACCAATATCGGCAAAAGTTATGCTACGGGGTATCTGGCACGGGAATGGAACCGGCAGGGCATCCGTACCATTACTCAGAAATTTATCCAGACCGGGAATGTGGAAATCTCGGAAGACATCGAACTTCACCGCCGGATTATGGGAACCGGACTGTTGGAGGCAGATTATCAACACCTTACCATGCCCGAAATCTTTACCTATCCTTGTTCGCCGCATCTGGCTGCCGAGATAGACCGTCGGGCTATCGACTTTGCGAAGATAGAGCGTGCTTCCGAAGAGTTATTGACACAATACGATGCCGTATTGCTGGAGGGGGCAGGCGGACTGATGGTTCCGCTGACGCGCGATTTGCTTACCATCGACTACGTTGCCCGGAAAAACTACCCGCTGATACTGGTCACTTCAGGCAGGTTGGGCAGTATCAACCACACATTGCTCAGCCTTGAGGCGATACAGCGTCGCGGAATCCGCCTTGATGCAGTAATGTACAATCTGTATCCGCAGGAAGAAGACAAAGTTATCCAAACCGATACGGAAGACTATATTCGTACCTATCTGAAGAAGAATTTTCCGGACACAAAATTCGAGCGTGTTCCTTGCCTGTAAATGGCTTGCGGAAGGGCTAAAAAATTCTATTCGGAGCGTTGACCAACGCTCCGAATAGAATTGAGTCACTTATCCGCATAAAGATAAGAACGCAAGCGGTAGCGTTTGGGTAAATAATTTTGGATGTCTATCTGTTTGTTTATCAATGGATTATGAGACTGTTTCAATTTACGTTGAAATAGCCTCATAAGTTAGGTAAGATTACGGCTTGCGTAAGGTAACTCTTGCGGTAGAAATCCGGCGGTTGTCAGATTCGGTTGGAAAAGAAAAGAGAAAAGCTGGGTTTATTTGTGTTTCAGCTCCTCGGCAGGTACTACCCGATACAGCTTGTCGCTGGGACGAATACGCGATGGTACTTTGAAGGAAACGTGCACTCCTTTCTTTACCACATCTACGGGCTTCAGGTTTACCCGTGCTTCTTCTAATGTTACGTACATGGCACCCGTAGTAGGACCTGTTATCAACAGTTTGTCGCCTACTTTGATTTCGGTGGCTTCGATTAGAAATTCTGCAACGCCGATGTTTGAAAAATATTTGATGCCCCGTCCGGCATATACCTTGCGTTCCGTGGCTTCCGAACCGTAGTTCTTGCTCCACTCGCCGAGGCGTTGCCCCAAATAATAGCCGTTCCAGAATCCGCGGTTGAATACCGTTTTCAGGCGCGTATCCCAGTTGTCTTTCTTTTCTTCGGTGAAAGTTCCGTCGAGATACGACCGGATGGCTTCTTTGTAACATTCTACCACGGTTTTTACGTACTCAGGCCCGCGTGCGCGTCCTTCTATCTTGAACACCCGAACGCCTGCTTCAATCATCTCGTCCATGAAACGGATGGTTTTCAGGTCTTTGGGCGACATGATGTATTTGTTATCCACTTCTAATTCGATGTCGCTCTCTTTATCTTTTACGATGTATGAACGGCGGCACACCTGCATACAGGCACCCCGGTTGGCAGAGGCGTTCAGCTCGTTGAGGCTGAGGTAGCATTTGCCGGATACTGCCATGCACAACGCTCCGTGGCAGAACATTTCGATGCGTACCGGCTCGCCCATCGGACCTTTGATTTGTTCACGCTGGATGGTGTCGTAGATGGCACGAACCTGTTTCAGGTTCAGCTCACGCGCCAGTACCACCACGTCGGCAAAGCGTGCATAAAATTTCAGTGCTTCGGCATTGCTGATGTTCAGCTGCGTAGACAGATGCACTTCCTGACCCACTTGGTTGCAGTAAGCCATTACAGCTACGTCGGCAGCAATTACTGCGCTGATATTCGCTTCTTTGGCTGCGTCTACAATCTTGCGCATCAGCTCAATGTCTTCATCGTAGATAATCGTATTGATGGTGAGATAGCTTTTTACGTCGTTTTCGGCGCATGTTTGGGCTATTTCTTTTAAATCGTCGATAGTAAATGTGCTTGCCGAGCGGGCACGCATGTTCAGGCTCTCGATGCCGAAATAGATAGAGTCTGCTCCGGCATGGATGGCGGCAGCCAACGACTCGCGCGAACCGACCGGAGCCATGATTTCAAAGTCTTTTATTGAATAGTTCATTGTTAGTAAGTTGATTTCGGATGCAAAGTTAGTGAAGTTTATCGAGAACAACTCTGTTCGTCAGCCGTTTTGTGGGACTTTGCTTTTAAAATACTCGTATCCGATGCGGCAATAAAGACATTTCTTCGGGTCGCAGTAATTCTTTTTCAGTTGGATGAGCGCTTGACTGTCTCCTGCATGGGCAGCCTCCAAGCCACATTCTTTCCATAGCCGGATGATGTAATTATTTTCGGGTTTCAATTCTTCCAACAAAGCCGAAGCCCGGTTATACAGGCGTTCGTCTCCTTTATATTTTCCGTAAGCATACAGAAACGGAATCACCGTATTGATAATGATTAAATCGACGGATGACTGGCTGAGTGTCTTAGGGCGCGAAGGCGAAGTTTCGCCAAACACATAATGAGTTAACCAGTAAATCGAAGTACCCCCTTTCAGCATATCCCGCAATTCTTTCAGCGTTTGCATCTCCATTAATCGGGAAAATAATCCTTGCGAGCGGTGGTACAGGCAAGCTAATTGGGCGATGCGGACGTGCGGAAAATTTCCCGGACGCATACGCAGCAGTTTCCAGCGGCAGCTTTCGGTGAGGTGCAAGTTAAATTTGTGGCTCAAAAATTGATATTCTTTGATGAGTTGCGCTGTATATTCATCCCTCGGCGGGTCTTCGAGTAATCCGGCTTGTCCGAAAAAGAAAGCCTCTATCTGAAACAAACTGTCGCGATGTTTCCCCACGGCTTGCAAAGGTATGGTTTTTGCCCAAAGTTCGAAAGCATCATTGTTTACGCCGAAGCCGAAATTTCGGGCAAGCGTGACGAAAAAAGCATCTTCCCAATTCTGGTTACAGATGTTTAACCGTTGGTAAATCTGTTCGGTCTTCTGTTCGAAGCGTTCGGTTTGCAGGCTGGATAGAAAACTGTGGACCATGAGCGGTGGAAGGTGAGGTATCAGACGGTAACACGCCGGATAATGAGTGGTTTGAAGCAACTCATTATAATTGTCCGATAACTGAGGCGGGTAATGAAACTCCAGTTGCGGTATCGGTTTGCCGTCTGTACGGAAAGTAGGAGAGTCGGTGCAGGACACCACATGCAGAATCACCGAATCGTAAGCCTTGTCAGTTTGGTGATTATGGCGTTGCCAGTCTGAAGCCCGTTCGTGAATTTCAATGTTTCCCACCCATAGAATGCCGTTCAGCTTGATTTTTGCATTGAAAAAATCCGGTCCCGAATTCGGATTCGGCAACCCCGGGTCGATAATTTCCACCAACTGCCCGTCGGTAGTATAAAGAGGATTAAGCGGGAACATTTTATGTTTCCACGCATAATGTAAGAGCTGTTCCATTGTTAATGAAGATGTAAATGTTTGTCAAAAGTAATGATTAATAGCGAAAAACGTTATCTTTGCGATTAAATTTAGCGACAGATTATGAAAATAGCATTGATTGGATATGGAAAAATGGGGAAGGAAATCGAACAGATTGCGCTTTCCCGCGGGCATGAGATTGTTTGTGTGATTGACATAAATAACCGTCAGGACTTCGACTCAGATGCATTCCGTTCGGCAGACGTGGCAATCGAGTTTACGGCTCCCTCTGTGGCATACGGTAACTGCATGGAAGCTTTCCGTCAGGGCGTGAAAGTGGTTTCGGGCAGCACCGGATGGATGGGCGAGCATGGCGATGAAATGCGCCGTTTGTGTGAGATGGAAGGGAAAACGCTGTTTTGGGCATCTAACTTCAGCTTGGGTGTTGCCATTTTCTCTGCCGTAAACAAGTATCTGGCAAAGATTATGAACGATTTCCCGAACTACGAGGTGTCGATGGTAGAAACTCACCACGTACATAAACTGGATGCCCCCAGCGGCACGGCTATCACACTTGCCGAGGGAATTCTGGAGAATATCGACCGAAAAGACAAATGGGTGATGGGTACGCTGACTGCCCCCGACGGTACGGTGAGCGGTACAACCCAGTGTGCTCCCAACGAATTGCCGGTGAGTGCTATCCGTCGCGGAGAAGTCCCCGGAATCCATACTATAAAATACGAATCGGAAGCCGATTCGATAGTGATTACTCACGATGCGAAAAACCGAAAAGGATTTGCGTTGGGAGCTGTGTTGGCAGCAGAATACACCGCTACGCACACAGGTTTTTTAGGGATGAATGACTTATTTCATTTTTAAGATATGAAGATAGAAGCTTCGCGTAAACAGTGGATAAAGTTAAGCATCGTAATGGTGCTTTACCTGTTATTCCTACTTTGGTTGAAAAGCTGGTTGGGGCTGATTGTTGTTCCGTTTATCTTCGATGCTTATATCACGAAAAAAATTCCGTGGACGTGGTGGAAGAAATCGAAAAATAAAACAGTGCTCACTGTTATGGGATGGGTTGACGCCATTGTGTTCGCATTGGTGGCTGTTTATTTTGTCAACCTTTACTTCTTTCAAAACTATGTGATTCCATCTTCTTCGCTCGAAAAATCGTTGCTGGTGGGCGATTACTTGTTTGTCAGCAAGATGAGTTATGGAGCACGTATTCCGCAAACACCGCTTCACATGCCGTTGACACAACATACGTTGCCAATCCTAAATTGCAAATCGTATCTCGATTATCCGCATTGGGACTATAAGCGTGTGGAAGGACTGGGTGAAGTAAAGCTGAACGATATTGTGGTATTCAATTTCCCGGCAGGCGACAGTGTGGCAGCTAAAGCACAAGCGGAAGGATTATACCAACTGGCATATCCCATTGGTCAGAGTATTTCTCAGCCTGTAGACCTTTCGAAATTGACACCGGAGCAACAGCTTCAGGCGTATGATTTCTATTATCATACCGGTATACAATATATAAAAGAACATCCGGAAGATTTCGGGGAAATCCTGTCTCGTCCGGTAGACAGAAGGGAAAACTACGTAAAACGCTGCGTCGGACTGCCCGGACAAACACTTCAGATTAAAGATAAGATTGTTTATTTAGACGGTCGGCCCAATAAAGAACCTGATAACGTACAGTATCGATACGATGTGAAATTCAAACATTGTCGTGCCGAGTTGTGGACTTCTTTATTCTGCGTTAATAGCGTAGGCAGCGGATATACTTTGCAGCCGGGACGTACGATGGCTGATATTACGGCTTATATTGGAATACCTGAAGAAATCATTGATGAATTTAACATCAGTGCCGATGATTTGTCGGGAACACCTTCGCAGGATGGTGTGATACGTATGCCTCTTACCGAGGGTGCCAAGCAAGCACTACTTGCGCGGAAAGACATTGTTGTTTCTATCACAGATGTTCCGAGTGATAATATGGGCGGATTGTATCCTATGAATAAATTAACCGGTTGGACGGTAGATAATTACGGCCCGGTATGGATACCCAAGAAAGGGGAGACCATTGATTTGACATTAGATAACTTGCCTGTTTATGAACGTCCTATCCGTAATTATGAAGGAAATACGTTGGCTGTAAAAGACGGAAAGATTTACATTAACGGCAAAGAAACAACGAAATACACCTTTAAGATGGACTATTACTGGATGATGGGCGACAATCGGCATAACTCTGCCGACTCTCGTTTTTGGGGATTTGTGCCCGAAGACCATATTGTAGGTAAGCCCATCTTTATCTGGCTGTCGCTCGACCAAGACCGTGGATGGTTGGACGGCAAGATTCGTTGGGACCGTTTGTTCCGATTCGTGGATTCGATAAAATAATGATTGTTAACCGGTGGAAAACAGACGCTGGACGGTATGGCTGAAAGCAATAGGCGGGGCGATTGTCGCGGTATTGCTGGTTAGAATGTTCCTTATCACTTCTTGCGTAATTCCTTCTTCGGGTATGGAAAACAGCTTATACGAAGGCGAAGGAGTATTGGTGAATAAATGGAGCTACGGTCTGCGTATGCCTTTTCCGTCTGTTTTCGGATACCATCGGTTGGCGGAATCTCCGGTAAAGCGGGGAGATATTATTCTGTTCAATAACCCCAATCCTACGGATAAAACGATACGCATCGAGCAGAGAAAACTGTTTATAAGCCGATGTATCGGTGTATCGGGTGATACGCTGATGCTGAACCGTGAACTGATGGACGTGAAAAGCGAGGTTTTGAGTCCGGATAGTAAAGCGCTGTATGTTTATCCTTCAGCGGCAGAAGATACGGTATTGGCTGTGCTTGATTCGTTAGGGATAACCGGAAATGTACTTGCCGGATATACTCCCGAAGGGAAATACATCCGCAGCTTCAGCCATTATGAATATTACCTTATCCGTCAGAAATTAGAAGGGAAGGTGAAGATAGCCCGGCTGGACGAGAAAAACGAACAGGAAGTCCACCCGTTTATCGTGCCTCGTGAGAATGTGCCGGTAAAAGTTTACCCGTGGAATGTAACGCTGCTTTGTAATATCATAATTAATCACGAACATCGGCAGGCAGAAGTCCGTCGTGATACACTTTGGGTAGAAGGTAAGCCGGTGTCTGCTTATACGTTCAGTAAAAATTATTATTGGGTAGCTTCGAACGACCCGGTGAACTTACAGGATTCACGCCTTTTTGGTTTCGTGCCCGAAGACCATGTGATTGGTAAGGCATGGCGCATTTGGCTGACCTCACGCAAAGGACGCTTCTTTCGGCGTGTGCAATAAATACAAGTAAAAGATGAATGGTAAACAAGTAATATTAAGTTCTGCATATTTAGCTCCGATAGAATATTATACAAAACTGCTCGCTTACGATACGGCATATATTGAGCGTTACGACCATTATATGAAACAAACCTTCCGTAACCGTTGTGTCATAGCATCGGCAGGTGGAGCTTTGGCATTGACGATTCCTACGGAAAAGAGCGACGAAGGGAAGTGTTTGATGAAAGATATCCGGATTTCCGACCACGGGAATTGGCGGCATGTACATTGGAATGCTTTTGTAGCAGGATATAAGCATAGTCCTTTCTTCGATTATTATGCCGATGAGTTTCGGGGATTCTTCGAACGGAAATATACGTTTCTGTTCGATTTCAACATGGAACTGTGTCAATGGGTGTGCGAACAGATAGACATGCAGCCCCGTCTTGTTCCAACTTCCGATTACCTGACCGCTCCGGAGGGAATGGACGATTTCAGAGAACGTATTCATCCCAAACATCCGTATGCCGAAACAGATCCCGATTTTGTTCCAGCGGTTTATTATCAGGTGTTTGACCAGAAACAAGGTTTTATCCCCAATTTGAGCATTGCTGATTTACTGTTCAATATGGGGCCGGAAAGTCTTATCGTACTTCATTCTTCATATAATTGTTAATTCTTTCTCCTTCGTTCTGCGTTCTTCATTTTAATATTGTACCTTTGCGACTGATTATCAACGATAGAAAATATGAATAATTTACCAACCGTAACCAAAAACTTACTTATTATTAACCTGTTGTGTTTTTTAGGCACAATAGTGGCACGGCGATATGGGATAGATGTGGAGAATATGTTGGGACTCCACTTCTTTTTAGCATCCGACTTTAATCTGGCGCAGTTCTTCACTTATATGTTTATGCACGCCAACTTCTCGCACATATTCTTTAATATGTTTGCGGTATGGATGTTCGGGCGCGTACTGGAGCAGGTATGGGGACCGAAACGTTTTCTTACTTACTACTTGGTTTGCGGAATCGGAGCAGGTGTGATACAAGAGCTGGTGCAATTCATCGAATATACGATGGTATGGTCGAATTACGAGAGCGTAAACACCGGTCTCGATATCATTCCGATGAGTGTATTCTTAAACGAACTGACTACCGTCGGTGCGTCGGGAGCCGTGTATGGCATTCTGCTGGCTTTCGGTATGTTGTTTCCCAATAGTCAGATGTTTGTTTTCCCGATACCCGTCCCAATAAAAGCCAAATACTTTGTTATCGGTTACGCGGCGCTTGAGCTGGTTCTGGGTATCACAGGAGGCGATGGCGTAGCTCATTTCGCCCATTTGGGAGGCATGTTGTTCGGACTGATATTCATTATATATTGGAGGAAGAAAAATGGCGGTGGGCAGATTTATTACTGATTTGAAAGAAAATTTCCGCCGGGGCGATATTGTCACCCAGTTACTTTATATCAATGTGGCGGTTTTTCTTGTAATGGCAATCGTCAATGTAGGGTTGCTTCTCTTTAATGCCGGTGCGCGAGAGTGGGAAAGCTATTTCGCACTCACGGCTTCGCCCGAACGTTTTATCCTCCAGCCGTGGTCGCTTTTCACTTACATGTTCATGCACGGCGGCATCCTGCATATTCTTTTCAATATGCTGTGGCTGTATTGGTTCGGACGTTTGTTCTTGAACTTTTTTTCGGCAAAACACCTGCGCGGACTTTACGTTCTGGGCGGAATTTGCGGCGGATTGCTCTATATTCTGGCATATAATGTGTTCCCTTACTTTGCCCCGTTTGTTGAGCGTTCGATGTTGGTGGGAGCTTCCGCCTCTATCTTGGCGATAGTGATTGCCACTGCCGTACGTGAGCCTAACTATCCGGTGCAATTTATGTTTATAGGAACGGTAAAACTGAAGTATGTGGCATTATTCATGGTGGTACTCGATTTGCTGTTCATGCCTTCCGGAAATGCAGGCGGACACATCGCTCATTTGGGGGGAGCATTGGCAGGATGGTGGTTTGCAGCAAGCCTGTCAAGCGGACATGATGTAACGAAATGGATAAACCGGGTGTTGGACTTCTTGTCGGGCAACGTGAAATTCTCATCCCGCAAGCCCAAGATGAAAGTACATTATGGCGACAAGCAAAAAGATTATGATTTTAATGCCCGTAAAAAAGAGCGGGCAGAAGAAGTCGACCGTATTTTGGATAAACTGCGTAAGTCGGGATATGGAAGTTTGACCGAGGAAGAAAAAAAACGACTCTTCGATGCCAGTAAAAAGCAGTAGGCAATGAATGTGATAGGCTGCACGTTACGTTTTTTATTGTTTCTTGTCAATGCGGGGGTAGGAGTAGGTTTTCTGATATGCGCTTACAGCCCTTACCTTTCTCCCGTATCGCATCCGCTGTGGGCATGTACGGGGTTATTGTTTCCTGTTTTCCTGTCCTTGAATTTCCTTTTCTTCCTTTTTTGGCTGTTATGGAAGCGTAACTACGTATGGCTGCCGCTGCTTGTTTTTGTGGCAGGCTGGGGAGCCGTCAGAAACTACATACCTGTAAACATTGCCCGTGAGCCCGAAACGGAGACTCCGATAAAACTTCTCACCTATAATACATGGGGCATGAAAACCGAAACAGATGAAAACGGGAACAAAACAAATCCCGTACTGAATTATCTGAAAGGCTGTGGAGCCGACATCGTGTGCCTTCAAGAATATCCTGTAAACGATAAAAAGATACATAAAGAATTGGTTTCGGTATATCCGTATATCAAGTCTTATTCCATTGCGAAAGGATTAGGCGTGGCATGTCTGTCTAAATATCCTATCCTTGAATCGGAGTTGATTCGCTTCCCGAGTGCTTATAATTGCAGTGCTTTATTCAGGCTGAAGATGCAAGACGACACGCTTGCCGTGGTGTGCAATCATTTGGAATCGAACAAATTGTCGTCGGAAGATAGGAAAAAGTACAAAGAACTGCTGAAGTCGCCGAGCGAGCAACAATTAACCACCAGCGGGCGTTATTTGTTGCGAAAATACGCCGAAGCCGTAGCTGTCCGTGCGGTGCAGGCCGATTCGGTAGCTCAGGTTATAAAAAACAACCGCAGCCATTACATGGTGGTTTGCGGTGATTTTAATGATTCTCCTATATCCTATGCCCATCGGGTGATAAGCAAAGGACTGAAAGACGCCTATGTAGAGGCAGGCTGCGGTCCGGGTTTCTCATACAACCGGAATTATTTTTATTTCCGTATCGACCACATCTTGACGAGCGACGCTTTTCGGGTGTTAGATTGCAGGGTAGACCGCTCCATTCGTGCGTCCGACCATTATCCCGTATGGTGTATGTTGGAAAAGCGTTGAATATGTTGCTGTTATAAGCCAGTTCTTAGAAACACCGTACCTCCTTTCAGGGCCTGAAAAAATTCTATTCGTAGCGTTGCCTTACGCTATGGGTAGAAAGGGTCGACGCATCCGCATGAAATACCTTACGCTAACGGTAGCGTTTTACGCCACAAATCGTTGTTGTATTTCTTCCGCGTTTCGGCTATTATGCTACAAAATTTAAACAGTTTCTTATAATTATAGACCATTTTATCGGTCCGATAGCATGATTTTTGCCCTCTAAAGTCTAAATATTCAGAAACCTTTCCTTTTGTGAATGAAAAAAAAACTATATTTGCAACCTTGAATAAAAGCATATAATCAGAAAATTAAAAATAATAAATTAAAGTAACATGCAAAACAAAGGATTTGTAAAGCTTTTTGCGTTATTACTGACCGTTGCTTGCCTTTTTTACCTTTCGTTTTCTTTCGTTACCCGCTACCACATGAGTAAGGCGGAGAAAGACCCGCAAGGTGTTGAGCATTATCTTGATTCGATACAAGGCAAGAAAATATGGCTCGGTGCATATTCGCTGAAGCAGTGTCGTGAGATGGAAATTGGGTTGGGACTTGACTTGAAGGGTGGTATGAATGTCATCTTGGAAGTTTCAGTACCTGATGTAGTGAAAGCGCTGGCAGACAACAAGCCGGATGAGGCGTTTAACAAAGCAGTGTCTGAAGCTGCAAAACAGCAAGTAACAAGTCAAGAAGATTTCATTACTCTTTTCGTAAGAGAGTATAAGAAATTAGTCCCGAATGGAAAATTGGCTGAACTTTTTGCCACTCAGCAGTTGAAAGACAAAGTAAATACGCGCAGTACCGATGCCGAAGTGGAAAGAGTATTGCGTGAAGAAGTTAAAGCTGCCGTAGCCAATTCTTATAATGTGTTGCGTACACGTATCGACCGTTTCGGTGTGGTACAGCCCAATATCCAGACTTTGGAAGGAAGCATGGGACGTATCATGGTGGAATTGCCGGGTATCAAAGAGCCTGAACGTGTGAGAAAATTGTTGCAAGGTTCTGCAAACTTGGAATTTTGGGAAACATACGAGGCTAAAGACGTTCTGCCGATATTGATGTCAATCGACGGGAAAGTGCGTACGCTGCTGGCAGATGCTGATACAACGGCTGTGAAAGAAGAAGTGGCAGAAGCATCGGCTGTTTCTGCGAAAGACAGTCTGACCGCAGCCCTGAAAGGCGAAACTGCCGAAGCCGGACAAAATACGGCAAGCGACGCTAAAAACTATCCTTTTACTTCAATCTTTGCATTGAACCAAAGCGGTATGGGTTCTACGGTAGGATATGCCGATTATCGTGATACGGCTGCCGTAAACCGTATTCTTGCCATGCCCGAAGTTAAGAAAATGTTGCCGCGCGATTTGAAACTGATGTGGGGCGTTAAGGCTTCGAGCTTGGACAAGACAGGACACATGTTCGAACTGTATGCCATTAAGTCTACTGCCCGCAACGGACGCGCTCCGCTGGAAGGCGACGTAGTAACCGATGCGCAAAGCTCGTACGACCAGTTCAACAAGCCTTGTGTGACCATGCAAATGAATACCGAAGGCGCTCGCCGCTGGGCTACATTGACGAAGAACAACATCGGTCATCAGATTGCTATCGCATTGGATGGCTATATTTATACGGCTCCGAACGTAAATTCTGAAATTACGGGCGGTAACTCTGAAATCTCAGGAAACTTTACCGTAGAAGAAACCAAAGACTTGGCGAATGTGCTTCGTTCAGGTAAGATGCCGGCTCCTGCGCGTATTGTTCAAGAAGACATCGTAGGTCCGTCACTGGGACAGCAGTCTATCAATCAGGGACTTATTTCGTTTATCGTAGCATTGATAGCATTGATGGCTTACCTTTGTGTCATGTACGGTTTCATTCCGGGTATGGTTGCCAACGGTGCGCTGATTTTCAACTTCTTCTTTACGTTGGGAATCCTGACCTCGTTCCAAGCCGCTTTGACCTTGTCTGGTATTGCCGGTATGGTGCTTTCTCTGGCTATGGCGGTCGATGCGAACGTGTTGATTTATGAGCGTACGAAAGAAGAACTGAAATCCGGAAAGAATATGAAAGAGGCGATTGCCGCCGGTTATTCGGGTGCGTTCTCTGCCATCTTCGACTCTAACTTGACTTCTATTATCACAGGTGTCATTCTGTTCTACTTCGGAACCGGTCCTATCCGTGGTTTCGCCACGACCTTGATTATCGGTATCCTCTGCTCATTCTTTACGGCTGTATTCATGACCCGTTTGGTTTATGAACATTACATGAAGAAAGAAAAATGGCAGCATCTTACATTCTCTACGGCTGTTTCTAAGAACCTGTTCCAGAATGTACACTATAACTTTATGGGAACCATCAAACGCTCGTTTACCATTTGGGGTGTTCTGTTGCTGGTTTGTGTGATTTCATTCTTTACCCGTGGCTTGTCACAAAGTATTGACTTTACGGGTGGACGTAACTTCGTGGTACAGTTTGATAAGGTAGTTCAGCCCGAAACCGTTCGCGACCTGCTTGATGCAAAGGTAGGTGATGCAAACGTGCAGGCTATTGCTTTGGGTACAGACGGAAAGAGAATCCGTGTGATGACTAACTACCGTATCGAAGAAGAAGACCCGAAGGTAGATACCGAAATCGAAGCGTTGCTTTATTCCGTACTGAAAGAGGGCAATTTGGTTCCTGAAGGTATTACGCTTGAGCAGTTTATTGACCGCGATAACCAGAACGGATGTTCGATTATCAGTTCACAGAAAGTAGGTCCGAGTGTTGCCGATGATATGAAAGCATCTGCTGTTTGGGCTGTTGTGTTTGCATTGATTGCCATCGGCTTATACATCTTGATCCGGTTTAATAACATCGCTTACAGTATCGGTGCAACGGTGGCATTGGCGGTCGACGCAGTGCTGGTGATTGGTGCTTATTCACTGTTCTATGGCATCATGCCATTCTCTTTGGATGTAGACCAGACATTTATCGGTGCCGTATTGACGATTATCGGTTACTCAATCAACGATAAGGTGGTAATCTTCGACCGTGTGCGTGAGTTTAACCATCTGTATCCTACCCGTGAACACACGAAACTGTTTAACGATGCACTGAATACCACATTGGCTCGTACGTTGAATACAGGTCAGAGTACGTTGATCGTATTGCTTATTATTATCCTATTGGGTGGCGACAGCATCCGCAGCTTCTCATTCGCGATGATTCTTGGTGTAGTAATCGGTACGTTCTCTTCTTTGTTTGTGGCTGCTCCGGTAGCTTACCTCATGTTGGGAAACAAACTTCCGAAAGCTGCTTCCGAAGAAACAGAAGTTCAGAAAGCATGATAAACGCGGGGTTGTTTTAATCAATCCCCAAGTTTGTATATATTATTTGTCTCAAGGCAGGAGAGGACCTTTCTTTCCTGCCTTGAGACTTTTTTGTACTTGATATCGGTTACTTTCTGTTGCTTTTATAGAGGGTGTGCAACAATCGTGCTGTTTTCTGAAGATATTCGAATCTTTTTTCTTTATGGGGTTTTGTACATTTGTAATGTAGGCATAAGTAAAAACGTAACTTAATTCTATATTATCATGAAAAAACTGTTTGTTGTATTGTTCCTTCTCTGTGGTATATCCGTGTGCGCTCAAATACGAGTGAACGACCGGGAACAAGATTCGTCCGATTTCCCTTTATGTGTGGGAGGAAAGGCGTGTGATATTTATATTGATTCTTCCGATTTCGAAGTCGTAAAAAAAGTGTCTTCGCTCTTTGCCGAAGATGTGGAGCGAGTGACCGGACACCGGAATAGGGTTGACTCAAAAAGAACTCCTGAAGGCAAAGCGGTCATGGTCATTGGTACGCTGGGGCATAATCGTTTTATTGATGAATTGGTGGAGCAGGGCAAGCTGGACATTGCAACGATTCGGAATGGTTGGGAACAATACTTGATTCAGACTGTGGATAATCCGGCAAAAGATGTGTCTCGTGCCTTAGTGATTGCCGGGTGCGACCGTCGCGGAACAGCCTATGGGACGTTCGCCTTGTCCGAGGCGATTGGAGTGTCTCCCTTATATTGGTGGGCAGATGTCCCGGTAAAGCAGCAAAAGGCTCTATACGTAGGAGCCTTACGGTATGTGTCGAAAGCACCGAGTGTAAAATATAGGGGGATATTTATAAACGATGAAGGTTGGGGAATTACCCCGTGGGCTGCGAAAACATTCGATCGGGAATTGGGAGACATCGGTCCTAAAACGTATGCCAAAATCTGCGAATTGTTGTTACGCATGAAGGCGAATATGCTGGCTCCGGCAATGCATCCGGGGTCGGGAGCGTTTAACAAATATCCTGAAAATAAAATCGTGGCAGACAGTTACGCGATTGTTATGACCTCTTCCCATTGCGAGCCTTTGCTCTTTAATAACGTTTCAGAATGGCATAAGGAAACAATGGGCGAATGGAATTACATGACAAACAAAGCGGGAATCAACAAACAGCTTGACAAGCGGATTGCTGAAAACGGGAAGTATGAGAACTTCTATACATTAGCGATGCGGGGTATTCATGATGCCGGATTGGTTGGAGTTCCTAAAGATAAGGAAGTAAGCGTAGTAGAAGAAGTTATAAAAGACCAGCGGGAGATATTGTCGAAACATATTCCCGAAAATATTGATTCGATTCCGCAACTGTTCGTTCCTTATAAAGAAGTAATGGATATCTACGAACGAGGGTTGAAAGTGCCTGAATACGTAACACTGGTTTGGCCTGATGATAATTGGGGATACATGAAGCGGTTGAGCAACAAAGAGGAGCAGAAGCGTAAAGGAGAAGCAGGGGTATATTATCATATTTCGTATTGTGGAGAACCTCATGATTATTTGTGGCTGAACACTACGCCTCCTACTTTGATTTATGAAGAAATGCGCAAAGCGTATGATACGGGAGCTAAGCGTTACTGGTTGTTGAATGTGGGCGATATTAAACCGGGTGAACTGGGTATGAAGTTCTTCATGGATATGGCTTGGGATGTAAATCGGTTTAATATAGATACGGCTTATGAGTTTAATACAGACTATCTGACCTCTATCTTCGGCGAACAATATCGGAACGATTTAAAAGATATAATTGACACTTATTATTTATTGGGATTCCAGCATAAGCCCGAAGCAATGGGATGGGGATATGTGTGGAATAATTATCGCGACCGAGAGCGAGTGGTTGATACGGATTTTTCGTTCGTCAATTACAACGAGGCAGAGAACCGTATGAAAGAGTATGACCGGATTGCTGCCAAAGCTCAAAAGATGTTACACGCACTGCCCGAAGCTTATCAGGCCGCTTTTTATGAACTGGTTTATTATCCGGTGAAAGGGGCCGATTTGATGAATAAGAAAATGCTTACGGCACAAAAAAGCCGTTGGTACGCCCGGCAGCGGCGTGCAGCTACAAATGAGTGTGCCGAGCAAGCCAAAATCTATCACGATAGCCTGACGTATTATACCGACTGGTATAACTCTTTGCTGGATGGTAAATGGAATCACATGATGGCAGTTTCGCCCGGATGGATGGGAGAGTATCAAAAAATGCCGCCCGTAGATACGTGTGCAGCTGCCCAAGATGCGGATATGCAAGTATTCATTCCGGGACAAGACTGTACGGTAGGAGTATCGAGTGTAAATGTACTTCCCACGGTAAACCCATACATAAACAAAGATTTGTTTATCGAGTTATATAACAGGGGGAGCCAGTCTTTTGTATGGAAGGCAACGCCGAAAGCCTCATGGATAAAGTTGAACAAACATTCCGGACAAACAGCCTTGCAGGAGCGTATCGGTGTGTCTGTCGATTGGCAGAACGTCCCGAAAGGAGAGCGTATAACCGGAGAAATTGAAATAACTTCAGGAGATAAGATTGAGAAAGTTTATTTGCCGGTCTTTAATCCACAGTCTCCCACACGCGAAGAGTTGAAAGGACTTTATGTGGAAGATAACGGATGCATATCAATAAATGCCGGAGCATTTCATCGGAAAAAAGAGCCTAACGAAATCAAGATTCGTACTGTAAAGGGCTTAGGATATGAAAATACTTGCGTACAGTTAGGTGAAGCTACACAGGCAGTACAGGAAATGTGGTTTACCGACCGAACTCCGAGAGCCGAATACGATTTTTATACTTTTAACGGAGGCAGGGCTACGGTATATGTCTATGCGTTGCCCGTATTCCCGATTGATTCGAAACACGACACACGTTTCGGAATTATGGTAGACGATGGTATGGTACAATGGTTGACAACCTCGGCAAAAGAATATTCAAGCCAGTGGAGACTGAATGTTTTCCGTAATAGTGCTGTAAGTATGATGACCGTAAATATTGGCCGTCCCGGTAAACATACGTTTAAACTGCTGTGCGCCGACCCCGGCATGATAATTCAGAAGATAGTAATTGATTTTGGTGGTATGAAGCGTTCGTATTTAGGGGCGAACGTAACGCGGGTAGAGTAATATTGATGGGTATTACAAATCGGTCTGCAATCCTTTTGAGGATATAATTTTGCCGCATGGAATTGATTAATCCATGCGGCAAATTATATATATGGTTAGAAAAAGTTATCCGAACCGCTTTTCCAGTTTCTCCAGCATGTCGCGCGTCATGGCATCAAGATCATATTTCGGCAACCATCCCCATTCCTCTCGTGCACAGGTATCGTCCAGCGAATTCGGCCATGATTCGGCAATGGCTTGGCGCAACGGGTCTACTTGATACTCCATCTCAAAATCAGGACGGTATTCTTTAATCTTTTTGTAGATCGTGTCAGGCTCAAAGCTCATCGAAGCAATGTTGAACGAATTACGGTGGATGAGTTTATCCGGATTGGCTTCCATGATTTCGATGGCGGCACGCAGTGCATCGGGCATGTACATCATGTCCATGTAGGTACCCTGAGCTATCGGGCAGATAAACTTTTCTTTTTTTGCGGCAGCGTAATAAATATCCACAGCGTAGTCGGTTGTTCCTCCGCCCGGAGGAGTGACGTATGAAATCAATCCCGGAAATCTTACCGAGCGGGTATCTACTCCGAAGCGAGTGAAATAATAATCACTCAGCAATTCGCCGGCTACTTTGGTCACGCCATACATGGTTTTGGGGCGTTGAATCGTATCTTGTGGAGTCTTATCTTTGGGAGTTCCTCCGCCGAACGAACCGATGGAACTGGGGGTAAATACCGCACAATGTTTTTCGCGTGCTACCTCCAGCGTGTTGTATAACCCGCCCAAACCGATTTTCCAAGCTAATTGGGGCTTTTTTTCTGCCACAGCAGAAAGGATGGCAGCCAAATTATAGATGGTATCTATATTGAATTGGTCTACGGCATCTGCTATCTGTTGCGGATTGGTAATGTCAACCAAAGCTGACGGACCTGAATCTTTGAGTTCTCCTTTTGGTTCCGCACCGGTTATGTAACCGGCTACTACATTTCCCTGATAATGTTTTCTGAGCAACATGGTAAGCTCCGAACCTATCTGGCCGGTAGCTCCTATTATCAAAATGTTTTTCATTTTATGTTTATGGTTAAATTAAGATGCGGCAAATGTAGCAATTTGGCGTAAAGTATAGCGTGAAAAAGTGTTATTTCTTTTGGCTTTGTTTCTTTTTTCAGAAAAAAATCCCATCTTTGACTTGAAATAAGAACCTTAATTCACTACTATTATGTATGGTAAATTTAAAGAATTTCTAACCAAAGAGCTTGCCGATATTCAGGCAGCCGGGTTGTATAAGAACGAACGTGTGATAACTACTCCTCAAAAAGCAGACATTAAGGTTAATGCCGGCGAAGACGTCCTTAATTTCTGTGCGAATAACTATCTGGGGCTATCGGACAATAAGCGGTTGATTGAAGCTGCTAAAGCAGCGATGGATACACATGGTTACGGGATGTCATCCGTTCGTTTCATTTGTGGTACGCAAGATTTGCATAAACAGTTGGAGGCAGCTATTTCCGATTATTTCCATACGGAAGATACAATTCTTTACGCAGCTTGTTTCGATGCAAACGGCGGTTTGTTCGAACCGTTGCTTACCGACGAGGATGCCATTATTTCGGATGCGCTGAACCATGCGTCTATCATTGATGGCGTACGTCTGTGCAAGGCGAAACGCTATCGTTATGCAAACGCTGATATGGCCGATTTGGAACGTTGCTTGCAGGAAGCACAGGCACAGCGCTTCCGCATCATTGCTACGGACGGCGTATTCTCGATGGATGGCAATGTGGCTCCGATGGATAAGATTTGCGAGTTGGCAGAGAAATACGATGCACTGGTAATGGTTGACGAATCGCATTCAGCCGGAGTTGTAGGACCTACGGGACATGGCGTGGCAGAACAATTCGGCGTTTATGGGCGAGTTGATATCTTTACCGGAACATTGGGTAAAGCGTTTGGTGGCGCTATGGGTGGTTTTACTACCGGCCGCAAAGAAATTATCGACATGTTGCGCCAGCGTTCACGTCCGTACCTGTTCTCCAATTCCGTAGCGCCTGCCATCGTGGGAGCCAGCTTGGAAATGTTCCGTATGCTGAAAGAAAGCAACGCGCTTCATGACAAGTTGATGGAAAACGTAGCTTATTTCCGCGACAAGATGATAGCTGCCGGCTTCGATATCAAGCCTACACAGAGCGCAATTTGTGCTGTGATGCTTTACGATGCCAAACTGTCGCAGGACTTTGCTGCCCGTATGCAGGAAGAAGGCATTTACGTAACAGGCTTCTACTATCCGGTAGTACCGAAAGGACAGGCACGCATCCGTGTACAGCTTTCTGCCGGCCACGAGCGCGAACATCTCGACAAAGCGATTGCCGCTTTCATCAAGGTGGGCAAAGAGTTGGGCGTCATTAAAGGTTAACCTTCCCGACGGCTTACACAGCGTTACACACAAGAAAATCAAAGGCTTGTTTTCGGAGAATATACAAATGTGTTCCCGAAAACAAGCCTTTGATTTTATACATTCAACGCTACCGTTAGTGTTGCTCATCTTATGCGGTAGTGTTTACTGGTTCTACCCGTAGCGTTGAGTGGTTCTACCGCAAGCGTTTTTCACGCTCCTGACCAAGTCGGAAAGGGATTAAAACAAGCCCGCTATCAGTCTAAACCATTTTATGTATAGCGCAACTTGAAAGTAGCTCCGAGGGGAATCGAACCCCTATCTAAAATTTAGGAAATTCTTGTTCTATCCGTTGAACTACAGAGCCGCTTTGTTTTTATGAGAATTATCGAATGTAGATGCAAAAGTAATGCTTTTTGCGTAAACTTTTCTATTATTATTCGGAAAAAACTCATAACTTATTCATTTTGTTTGTCATTCAATAAAATAACTACCGATTTATTTTGTTTTTTGAAGGAACTTCGCCAATTTTGTGCCTATTGATTTTGTGAACTTTAAACTAAAAAGATTTCTATATGGCAGAAGAAATGATTGTCAAGGAGCTGGACGACGTGGTTGTTCGCTTTTCTGGCGACTCTGGCGACGGTATGCAGTTGGCGGGTAATATGTTTTCGAATATTTCGGCAACTGAAGGAAACGATATCAGTACGTTCCCTGATTATCCGGCAGATATCCGCGCACCGCAAGGTTCATTGTCCGGAGTTTCTGGATTTCAGGTGCATATTGGTTCGGGAAAGGTTTATACTCCGGGCGATAAGTGCGACGTGTTGGTGGCTATGAATCCTGCTGCGCTAAAAACACAGTATAAATTCTGTAAACCCCAATCTGTTATTATTATAGATACAGACTCGTTTACCAAACGTGATCTGGAGAAGGCTCAGTTTGTTCTTGAAAATCCGTTCTCGGAATTGGGCATAAAGAACGAAGTGGTTGAGGCTGCAATTACAACCATGTGTAAAGAGAGCCTGAAGGAAAGCGGACTGGACAACAAGTCGATTATGCGTACTAAAAATATGTTTGCGCTCGGACTGGTGTGCTGGCTGTTCCATCGAGATATTACGGTAGGCGAGAAACTTTTGAGAGAGAAATTTGCCAAAAAGCCCGAAATAGCCGAAGCCAACGTAAAGGTGTTGTACGACGGTTATCACTTCGGAGAAAATACTCACGCTTCGGTTTCGATGAGTTATGTGGTTCCGAGCAAAGAACAGAAGGTTCCGGGACGTTACATGGATATCAATGGAAATAAGGCTACGGCTTACGGATTGATGGCGGCTGCCGAAAAAGCCGGACTGCAACTGTATTTGGGCTCATATCCCATTACTCCGGCTACGGACATCCTGCATGAGCTGGCTAAACACAAATCGCTTGGCGTGAAAACCGTACAGTGTGAAGACGAGATTGCCGGATGTGCATCGGCTGTCGGAGCGGCTTTTGCTGGAGCATTGGCGGTAACTACTACCTCCGGACCGGGCATCTGTTTGAAGAGTGAGGCGATGAACTTGGCGGTCATTACCGAACTTCCGTTAGTGATTGTAGACGTACAGCGTGGCGGACCTTCTACCGGTTTGCCTACGAAATCGGAGCAGACCGACTTGTTGCAGGTGCTTTACGGACGTAACGGAGAAAGTCCGATGCCTGTTATTGCGGCATCTTCTCCTACCGACTGTTTTGATGCTGCCTATACTGCTTGTAAGATTGCTCTCGAACACATGACTCCCGTTGTATTGTTGACCGATGCTTATATTGCAAACGGCTCGGCAGCATGGCGGCTTCCCGACTTGAGTGAATATCCCGATATCCGTCCGCCTTACGTTACTCCCGACATGGCAGATACGTGGACGCCTTTCTTGCGTAATCCGGAAACCGGCGTGCGCTACTGGGCGAAACCCGGAATGGAGGGATTCATGCACCGCATCGGTGGCTTGGAAAAGAGTAACGAGACGGGCGCTATTTCTACCGAACCCGAAAACCACAACCTGATGACGCGCCTGCGTGCTGAGAAGGTGGAGAAGATTGCCGACTCAATTCCACCGTTGGAAGTGGAAGGTAATCCGGATGCCGACTTGCTGATTGTAGGGTTTGGAGGAACTTACGGACATTTACATTCGGCAATGGATACGCTGAATGCGCAAGGAAAGAAAGCTGCACTGGCTCATTTCCGCTTTATCAATCCGTTGCCTAAAAACACGGAAGAAGTATTGCGGAAGTATAAAAAGATAGTGGTTGCCGAACAGAATATGGGACAGCTTGCTGGCTATCTGCGTATGAAGGTAGAAGGTATCCATTTACATCAGTTTAACCAAGTAAAAGGTCAGCCTTTTGTCGTTCAAGAGTTGGTTGAAGCCTTTACTAAAATCATGGAGGACTAAGTAAAATGAGTGAAACAAAATATACCCCTGCTGATTATAAAGCCGGACAGCCACGCTGGTGTCCGGGCTGCGGCGACCATGCTTTTTTGAATTCTTTCCACAAGGCATTGGCAGAATTGGGCGTGCCGCCTCATGAGATAGCGGTTATCTCCGGTATCGGTTGTTCGTCGCGTTTGCCTTACTACATGAATACGTACGGAATGCACACCATTCATGGGCGTGCGGCTGCCATTGCTACCGGGGCAAAAGTGGCGAACCCCGACCTTACGATTTGGCAGATTTCGGGTGATGGCGACGGACTGGCTATCGGCGGAAACCATTTTATCCATGCCATTCGCCGTAACGTAGATATTAATATCGTGTTGCTGAACAACCGTATTTACGGACTGACCAAAGGACAGTATTCGCCGACGTCGGCACGTGGTTTCGTAAGCAAATCATCGCCTTATGGTACGGTAGAAGACCCGTTCCGTCCGGCAGAGCTTTGTTTCGGTGCGCGCGGACGTTTCTTTGCCCGTTGTGCGGCGGTAGACGGAGGTCCTTCGGTGGAGGTTTTGAAAGCTGCGGCACATCATAAGGGAACTTCGGTAGTCGAGGTGTTGCAGAATTGTGTGATTTTTAACGACGGAACCCACAGCGCGGTGGCTAAGAAAGAAGACCGTGAGAAGAACGCCATCTATTTGGAGCATGGCAAACCGATGCTGTTCGGGCCGAATCGCGAATTTGGTTTGATGCAGGAAGGCTTCGGACTGAAAGTGGTGAAGCTGGGCGAAAACGGCGTGACGGAGAAAGACATCTTGGTACACGATGCACACTGCGAAGACCATACGCTCCAGTTGAAACTGGCGTTGATGGAAGGTCCTGATTTCCCGATAGCGCTCGGCGTGATTCGAGATGTAGAAGCTCCTACCTACGATGAGGCCGTCGAAGCACAGATAGAAGAAGTTTCGGCGAAAAAGAAATACCATACATTTGCCGAACTGCTGGATACGAACGATACGTGGGAAGTGAAATAGCTTGTCTGCCCTAAGCGGATAGAACAACGGATATGTGACGGTTTTCTGTCGTTACATATCCGTTTTTTTATTCTGCCAAACCGATAGCCTCCGGTGAAGTTTTACGGCAAAAAAATGTTTTCATCCGCATGTTTTGGCTTTGCGTGCGAAAAAAATTATAACTTTGCCCATTATAATACATTGACTTATGGAGAATAAACTGATTATTTACAATACGCTGACCCGTAAAAAGGAAGAGTTTGTTCCGCTTCATGCTCCCCATGTAGGCATGTACGTATGCGGACCTACGGTGTACGGCGATGCTCATTTAGGACATGCCCGTCCTGCAATTACGTTTGATATTCTTTTCCGCTACCTGAACCACTTGGGATACAAGGTGCGTTACGTGCGTAACATTACTGATGTGGGTCACTTGGAACACGATGCCGATGATGGTGAAGACAAGATTGCCAAGAAAGCCCGCCTCGAACAGTTGGAACCGATGGAGGTGGTACAGTATTACTTGATTCGTTACCACAAGGCGATGGAAGAGTTGAACGTATTGCCGCCCAGCATCGAACCCCATGCTTCGGGGCATATCATCGAACAGATTCAGCTGGTAAAAGAAATCTTGAACAGTGGATATGCTTATGAAAGCCACGGTTCGGTTTATTTCGATGTAGCGAAATATAACAAAGACCACCATTACGGAAAGTTGTCGGGACGTAATCTGGATGACGTGCTTAACACCACTCGCGAGCTGGACGGACAGGAAGAGAAACACAATCCTGCCGACTTCGCACTGTGGAAATCGGCGCAGCCTGAACACATCATGCGCTGGCCGTCGCCGTGGAGCAACGGTTTCCCCGGATGGCACTGTGAGTGTACGGCTATGGGACGTAAGTATCTGGGCGAGAACTTCGATATCCACGGTGGAGGCATGGACTTGATATTCCCGCACCATGAATGCGAAATCGCTCAGAGCGTTGCTGCGATGGGGCATGACATGGTACACTATTGGATGCACAATAACATGATTACCATCAACGGACAGAAAATGGGTAAGTCATTGGGTAACTTCATTACGCTCGAAGAGTTCTTCACCGGCTCCAACAAGCTGCTTACCCAGCCTTACTCGCCGATGACCATTCGTTTCTTCATCCTTCAGGCGCATTACCGCAGTACGGTAGACTTTAGCAACGAGGCGCTTCAGGCTGCCGAAAAGGGATTGGAACGACTGATGGAAGGCATCAAGAACTTAGAGCGCATCACGCCTGCCAAAGCTACCGAAAGCATTAACCCGAAAGGGCTGCGCGAAAAGTGCTATGAAGCCATGAACGACGACTTGAATACGCCGATTGTTATCTCTCATCTGTTTGAGGCAACGCGCATGATTAATACGGTTATCGACAAGAAAGCCACTATCAGTGCCGAAGATTTGGAAGAACTGAAAGAAGTATTCCGTCTGTTTGCATTCGATATTCTCGGCTTGCGCGCCGAATCAGAAAACAATGCAGCTCGTGAAGAGGCTTACAGCAAGGTGGTCGACATGTTGCTGGAGCAGCGTATGCAGGCTAAAGCCAATAAAGACTGGGCTACGAGCGATAAGATTCGCGATAACCTTGCGGCATTGGGCTTTGAAGTAAAAGATACGAAGGACGGTTTTACTTGGCGTTTGAATAAGTAAGAAGCCAATCCCCCCTTATCTGACACGGATTAAACGGTATTTTGCGACAATTTTCGGTATAGTCCTGAACAATAGGCTGTTATCGATTGTTGTGATACCGTTTAATCCGTATTTTTTTATCCTGTTTTTCTCATGCGGTAGTTTTTATCATTTTTATTGGTAGAAACAGCGAACCGTTCGGGTAGAAAGTTTGTTTTCTATGGGAAGAATTTAGCGAGGGTAACGCTTGTCGGAACAACTATTAATATCAAGCATTAGTGGCTTTAACTGACTGGCAGAAGCAATGTTATAAAAACACTTATTTTAGAATGGTTTTTTAATATTATTTTTGTATATTCACTAAAAAACGTTATCTTTGTGATGGCTTTAACAAACTAAGGACTATAACGAGACTAAAAAAGACTAAAGAAAAAAGCTATGAATAAGTCCGGCTTTGTGGTAAAGGCGGATTCGTTTATCGCTTATGTTTATGGTATATAGATGTATTAACTAAACTAAACTTTGTATTATGGTAAAGAAAATGTTTTTAGGTGCAATCCTTTTGGTTGCAGCAATCTCTGGCAACGCCCAGAAAGCGTATGAAGGTACATCCTTCTTTGATAATTGGTATTTAGGTGTGAATGGCGGAGGTGTTACTCCGGTTTCTCATGCTGCATTCTGGAAAAACATGCGTGGAGTGGCAGGCTTGGAATTAGGCAAGCAGGTAACTCCGGTATTGGGTATTTCGTTTCAAGGACTGACGGCTGTCAATACTTCAATGAGCCGTACTGCGTTTGACGCTTTAAGCCTTTCTGCAAATGGAAAAATCAATCTGAATAACTTATTTGCCGGTTATAACGGCGAACCGCGTTTGTTTGAAGTAGAAGCAATCGCCGGTATCGGTTGGGGACATGATTTCGTAAATTCCGGTTACGGTGACGACCATAGCTACGTGATGAGCCGCTTCGGGGCAAGTTTCAATTTTAACTTGGGTGAGGAAAAGGCATGGTCAATCAATATTAAACCTGCTATGGTGTACCGTATGGACGGCAATAAACCTCACATGCTGAATGTTAACAAAGCCGGTCTCGAACTGTTGGCGGGAGTTACTTATCATTTCTCAGGAAGCAACGGTAAGCATTATATGACAATTCAGCGCCCGTATGATGCAGACGAAGTTTGTGCATTGAACTGCAAGATAAACGCTTTGCGTGATGAGGTGGCTGCCAAAAACGCTGCCCTCGATGAAAGCAATGCCAAAGCAGCTCAATTACAAAGAGCATTGGCTGATTGTGAAAACGCGCCGAAACAAGTTGAAACGGTTGTGAAGAACCTGAACTCAATGTCACTCGAATCAGTGGTTACTTTCCGTCAGGGACGTACAACGATTGCTTCCGACCAGATTCCGAACGTAGAACGCATCGCTACTTACATGAAGAACCATCCGGAAAGTAAAGTTTCCATCAAAGGGTATGCATCTCCGGAAGGTAGCGCAGAAGTAAACGAACGCATTGCAAAACAGCGTGCTGAGGCGGTAAAGAATATGCTGATAAATAAGTATAAGATTAACGCCAACCGCATTACGGCTGAAGGACAGGGTGTAGGTAATATGTTCTCTGAACCTGACTGGAACCGTGTCAGCATCGCTACGCTGAACGAAAAAGAAGTAGAATAATACTTTTTTATCCTGAATCTTGAAGGGTGGGGCTTGCATGTCAAGTTCTGCCCTTTTTTATTTGTCATCAGGCCGTAACAGACGGGAGATGAACGGGATTCACGCGATTTGTAAGGAAATCTTTTTGTAATTTTATTGAAATTTATATTTAAATATCCTGCAACTCCGATGTAAATAGACACTTATACCTTTGCCGCAGTTTAATAGAAACAAAGGTATGAGAAAAACAGTTTATTTATTACTTCTGACATTGAGCTTGTTATGGGTATTCAACGTGCCGATGCAAGCAGCAGACTCTTTTGATTATGTGGTAAAAGGAGTTGTGACCGACGAAAGTGGAATGGCGATTATTGGTGCCAGTATTTTTGAGAAGGATACGCAAAATGGAACAATAACCGACATCGACGGAAGATTTAGTTTGAAAATCCAAGACGATAGTCATACATTGGAGATTTCGTATATCGGCTATGCCTCGCAAAGCATAAAAGCAGAGCGGGGGAAAGAATTGCATATCATATTAAAGGAAGATAGCGAGACGCTTGATGAAGTAGTGGTGGTGGGTTATCAGACCATGCGTAAGACCGACCTTGTGGGGGCTGTCTCAAGTGTGAAGGCTAACGAACTGAACGTGACAACGCCTACCGTAGGACAAAGTTTGGTGGGAAAAGTATCGGGCGTTCAGATTTCGCAAGTGAGCGGAGCGCCTTATGGGAATACCAAAATACGTGTGCGCGGGGTTGCTTCTATTAATGCCAGCTCAGACCCGCTTTATGTTATCGACGGATATCCTTCGAACGAAGATCTTATGCTTAATCCTGAGGATATCGAATCAATTGAGGTCTTGAAAGATGCTGCTTCTGCCGCCATTTACGGTTCGCGTGCAGCCGGCGGTGTCGTGCTGATTACAACCAAACGCGGAAAAGAAGGCAAAGCCACGGTAAACTATAATTTTCAAGTAAGTGTTAATCAGCTTGCCAAGAAAATCGATTTGCTCAATTCTGCTCAGTTTGCCGACCTTGTGGTAGAGGGACGTAACAATGCTTATCGTAATTTGTTGGGCGATGCGTGGGATGATTCGTATATTCACGATACCAATGCCATACGTGCACAGCGAATCGGATCGGCTAATAGCGCGGCTATGATTCCGGAGTTCCTTTACGATTTTGAGAAAGGAGAAGTAATCACTCCGCAGTATGATACCGACTGGCAAGATGAGCTTTACCGCAATGCGGTTTCACAGCGCCATCATGTTTCTGTTAACGGAGGTACAGACAAAGTGCGTTATGAAGTGAGTGCAGCGTACCAGAATCAGGAAGGTATTATTCTTTCTACCGGACAAAAAAGATTGAATTTGCGTGCCAACCTTGATGTGGAAATCAGCTCGAAGTTTAAGGTAGGAGGTAACTTCTCAAGCACGTCAAACTGGAACCGTGAGGTACAGGAAGGACGTTTCAATCAAGGACCTATTCTTGGTGCGTTGATTTATGCTCCTATTTTCCGCTGTTATGATGAAAACGGTGAGTTGGTGAAAGGAGAAATGACTTCTTATTCGAGTGATTATGGTTTTCAGCAGATAGAAAACCCCGTAGCGCTTGCCACCGAAACCAAAATACGCCGGAACGGAGTGAGAAATACATATAATCTTACTGCCTCTTACGAACCGATAGAAAATTTATTCTTGAAGGCGAACTTAGGAATGTATACATACAGCGAGAAGTATGAGTTCTATCGTCCTACGAGCTTGTCGGATGGTGCAAATCCGCCGTATTCCGACCAAGCAAAAGCAGCAGCCAATGCCATCGCAAGAACCATGTTGCAGTCTGATTATCTGGTAGAGTTTACCGCGAACTATAATAAAACATGGAATGATGTACATAACTTCAGCAGCGTAGTGGGTTATTCTGTTCAGAAAGATATGTTGGATGTATTGGGGGTAAGAGCAACCGGATATGAAGACGACCACATTACGGAAGTAACCGGACATGGTGCCGACCCCAGCAATATCCAATTGAACAACACGTATAAATCCAATTGGACGATGCTCTCTTATTTTGCCCGTATAAATTATAACTTTGCTAACAAATACTATATTACGGCTTCGTTCCGTGGCGATGCTTCTTCGCTGTTCGGTCCTGATAACCGGTGGGGATACTTCCCTTCAGTTTCTGCTGCATGGACTCTTTCCAATGAAGATTTCTGGAAAGATAATTTAGGAGAAACTTCGGCGCTGAAGTTGCGTGCAAGTTGGGGTATGAGTGGGAATAATAATATCGGTAACTACCAGTATGCAGCGCTTATGAGTTCGCCTACCGGTGTGGTATTCGGTACCGGAACCATTGGTTCGGCAATGTATCCTGGAGGTGTGAAAGACAATGCCATCGGATGGGAATCGACTTCGCAATACAATGTAGGTTTCGACTTGTCATTGTTCAGTAACCGACTCTCTATTTCCGGAAACTACTATCTGAGCCATACGCAGGATTTGCTGTTCGAACAACCGATCTCGGCTATTTCGGGAGCTACTTCAATGATGACCAACCTGCCTGATTCGAAAATCCGCAATACAGGTTTCGACCTTCAGGTAGATGCCCGCATTCTGACAGGTAGAGACTATAACCTTAATGTTAGCGGTAATATTTCAGTCAACCGAAACAAGGTACTCAATTTAGGTGGAAACTCTATCATAACCAATGGTGCTGAACGTTCGTATATGACACATATCACTGAAGAAGGACAACCTATCGGTATGTTTTACGGATTTAAGGTAGCCGGTATGGTAAGCGAAGCTGATATGGCTGGTTTGGCAGCCGATGATGCCGTATATGCAGCCAACGGAAACAGCTTCCCCGAAGGATATGAATTGCAAGGGCCTCCCCGCTCGTTATCTCAATCAGTTCCTTTGCAGCCGGGCGACCTTTACTTCGAAGATGTAAATGGAGACGGTGTAGTAGACGATGACGATAAAACAGTAATAGGAAACCCTCATCCGAAATTTACTTACGGATTTAATCTGAGCGGAAACTACAAAGACCTCGACTTGAGCGCTTCATTCAACGGTTCTTACGGAAACGAGGTTCTCGACGGACAGGATTATTATCTGTTTAATATGGAAGGTTCGGGTAACCAGTACGCCGTGGTTGACGAGCGTTATCGCAGTCCTGAAAATCCCGGAAACGGATGGGTTTACAAAGCGTCACGTGGTGGAACTCAGAGTAACAGTACACGTTTGTCTACCTTCTATCTGCAAGACGGTTCGTTCTTCCGCTGTACCAATATCACCATCGGATATTCGCTTCCTAAAATCAGCCAGTGGTCGAAAGGAGTAATCAGTAATCTGCGTTTGTATGTAGCGGCAGATAACCTGTTTACAATTACCAAATATAAAGGTTATAATCCGGAAGTGGACTATAACGACGGTTCTAATCTGACTCCGGGAGTAGATTATGGTAAATATCCTTTGATGAGAGCTTATAACATGGGTATTCAATTAACATTCTAAAAAAGCAGCATTGAAAATGAAAACAAATATATTTTTAGCATCACTGTTGGTGTTCGGAGGTTTGTCACTTACCTCATGTGAAGATTTCCTCACCGAAAATGACCCCAACCATATTGTTGCAGAAAACTTCTTTTCAACCGAAAACGATGTTGAACGTGCGGTAAACGGAGCTTACTTGGCGCTCCGTTCCGGCAGCTGCATGGGAGAGGGTAGTACCGCTTACACCGAAGAACGTTCGGATAATGCCGGACGTTGGGATAACCAGTCGGCGGCAGGTGAGCCGTTTCAGTTTACCGATTTCTCATTGCTTGCAAGTAATACTTATTTGCAGAGCCATTGGAATGCAATGTTCGAAACAGTAAACAATTCTAATTTCGCGATCAAGGGAGCTGAAGAAATCACATTCGATGATGAGTCAAGCAGAAATAACTATATAGCTGAGGCAAGGTTTGTACGTGCGTTGGCTTATTTCGATATCGTACGCAAATGGGGAGATGCACCGCTTGTTACGGAATATCTTTCAACACCTGCCGAAATCGAAGCCCATACATATCGCGAGGATAAAGCGAATATTTATAATCTGATTGTGGATGATTTGAAGTTTGGTTTAGAGAATAGTACACTCCCTGACCACCAGTCTGAAAGCGGAAAGGGACATGCCAGTAAAGCTGCTATGGCAGGATTATTGGGTAAAGTGTATCTTACAATGGCGCATGTACTTGACGACGGTAATCGTACGACCTATCTGGAGAATGCAAAAACTTATCTGGAACAGTGTTATGGCATGAAGACCTTTGATAGACTGAGTGAAATTTCGTTTGACCCGGAAGATTCTAACGGCGTATTCAATGTGAATAATAAATCTACCTGTCCTGAAATTCTGTTCCAGATTGTGTATCGTCAGGGCGACAGGGATTACCATTCTTCTATCGCTGCCGATACACAGCCGGGAGGCGAAACAACAAACTCGCTTTATGCTTCGCGCGGCGTACCGATGCTGAAAGTTACACCCGATTTGGTAAAAGAATACGAAACGGTAGAGAATGGTTTCGGATGGACTGACCCGCGCCAGAACTGGTCGGTAGGACATTCAGAAACACAGAACTGTTATTATGTAACCAAGTTCCGCGATAGAAGCGAAGCTGCCGGAACATTGGGTTATGGCGGCAACGACTGGATTATCCTTCGCTATGCCGATGTTATCTTGATGTTGGCAGAAGTAAACGAAGCGTTGGGCGATGAAAATACGGCAATCAGTTACTTGAATGAGGTGCGTGAGCGTGCCGGAATTCCGGAATACAGTGTTGCACAAAACGATGCTGCTTACCGTGCTAAATTCCCTACGCTGAAATTGGCGATTTTGCACGAACGCCGTATTGAGTTAGCGTTCGAAAATCAGCGTTGGTACGACTTGCTGCGCTTCTTCACCCCGTCAGAGTTAGTTACCTATATGCACAGCAAGAGTCAGGCGGATTATAACGAATCAAACTTACAGAACTTTACCGAAACGGATATCTATTACCCCATTCCTTATGATGAATGGTTATTGAATCCGGAAGGAATGTATCAGAACGAAGGATATTAAGTATACAGCTAATCTTTATATTATGAAGAAAGTAATTTGTGTGATGTGCTTTCTCACTTCAGTCTTTATGCTCTCTGCCCAAGAGGGCGTAAAGACTCTTGTTCATGAGTTGAAAGACATGAAATCGGAGAAAGTTTTGGTGGTTGCCCACAGAGGTGATTGGAGAAATGCGCCCGAAAACTCTTTGCAGGCGTTTAAGAATTGCATTGAGATGGGGGTGGATATGATTGAAATCGACTTGAAGAAGACGAAGGATAACCAACTCATTATTATGCACGACGGGACCATTGACCGTACTACAGACGGAAAAGGGAAACCTTCTGACTATACGTTGGAAGAAATCCGGAAGTTCCATCTGAAAAATGGTTTGGGGCGTCCTACTTTTCATACGATACCTACGTTAGAGGAGGTGTTGACTTTGGCGAAAGGAAAGATTCTTATCAATATTGACAAAGGGTATGATTACTTTAAAGACGTATATGCACTGTTGGTTAAAACCGGAACGGTGAGTCAGGTGGTTATTAAGTCGGGCTATTCGTATGAAAAGGTGAAAGCCGAAAACGGGGAGGTGCTTGATAAGGTGATTTATATGCCTATTGTCAATTTAGATACGCCTGAAGCAGAAAGCCTTATCGATGGATATGCTGCTTTGAAGCCGGTAGCCGTAGAGTGTTGTTTCAGCGAAGTGACTCCCGATGTCATCCGCCTGCTGAAGAAGGTAAAAGAGAACGGTTCTAAAATCTGGCTGAATTCTTTATGGCCTTCGCTGAATGCCGGCCATGATGATGACCGGGCGGTAGAGTTGGATGAGGCAGATGAAAGTTGGGGATGGCTGCTCGAACAGGGAGCTTCGCTGATACAAACCGACAGGCCGGCTGCATTGTTGAATTATTTGGGAGCGGAAGGAAGACGATGAAACTGTTTTATGCTTTTTGTTTAGCTTGCCTGTGTGCTTTGGCTGTACAAGGACAGGTGAGGAGGGATTATCGTTTAGTGGCTCCGCATACGGTTGAGAGCAAGAACTATTACTTTACTTCTTTATTAAGCCATTCCGAAAAGGCAGACTCGTTACTTCATGCCTCTTCGTTGTTAGTCGAAATTTCGCAGGCAAAACAGCAACGCCTGCTTGATGCAAAGACTACGGCAGAGCGTATTGCTGCTATGAAGTTTTCGTCTGAAGAGATAAAGCAGATAGGAGAAGAGTTGGCGCGATTGTATGAAAAGGGAAACCCGTTGGATGAATTGCTTACTTTTCATGTTTTGCCGTCCGGCTGTTACCGCCAATATAAAGAAACCGGAGCCGAACTTATCCGGAAAATATGGACACAGGATGCCGAAGGAATGAACTATGCCGTTGAGGTATATGCCGCAGGACGTAAGCCTAACTATCCGGCTATCGACTCTATCGGGTTCGATGTGAACAGCCGTCGGTTTACTGAAGAAATCCTGCCGGCTTGCCAAGAAAACGTAGCGCTTTGGAATCAGAAGTCCCCCGCTTTCTATTCCATTCCGTTGAAGTCGGTTTGTATGTTGTTAGATGTGAACGACCGCCGTCAGTCGCTCGACTATGAGCCACTGGGTGAAACGGAAAATGCGGAGGCTTACAGGCAAATAGGGCAAACCGACTGGGAGGCATACCCTTATACGGCAATCCTTGTTCTTGGCGCAGGGCCGGAAGACCCGCGCGAGCGTATCAGTCCCGAAGGAAAACTGCGTGCGGCGTATGCGGCAATGCTCTACCGTCAGCATGAAGCTCCTTTCATTATACTGTCGGGCGGGCGCGTGCATCCGTACCACACCCCTTATAACGAGGCGTATGAGATGAAGAAATACCTGATGGAAGTATGGCAGATACCGGAGAGTGCTTTAATCATGGAACCCCACGCGCGCCATACGACGACAAACTTCCGTAATGCCGCCCGCATCATGTTTCGCGCAGGATTCCCGATGAATCGGTATGCGATAGCTACTTCTTCGGCGTCGCACATCAATGATGTGGCAACAGACAGTTCGCTCCCCCGCAGGTGTCAGAGAGAATTGGGATACGTCCCTTATCGGGCAGGGAAGCGGCTCGCTCAGCGTGTGGTTGAGTTTATGCCGTTGGCAGAATCGCTGATTATTAATCCGAAAGAACCTATCGACCCGTAATGCTTAAAATAAGTCTGCCACCACCACTACCGGTCGGTGGTCAGACTGTACCGGAGCATTTACCGTATATGCCCGCTGAGGCTTTATTTTCGAAGCGGTTGACTTGCTTACGGCAATGTAGTCAATGGTACTGTCGGGGGTATCGGCAGGGAAAGTAGGCTGGCTCATGTCGGTAAGAATCGTGAAATCGTTTTGCATCGCTTTCAGGAAATCCGATTCCGGAGTAGCATTCCAGTCGCCGGCAATGAGTACAGGTTTCTTAAATCGGGTTATTTCTTCTTTGATGATGGGCAGAGAAGCCATGCGGTCTTCTTCCGTCAGCGACAGGTGGGTGCAGATATAAACATAGTCGCTGAATTCCGTGATGAGCATCGTGCGTGCTTCTTCTCTTCCCGGCAATGCCCTGCGGTATACGTTCAGCGGCTTTTCTTTCGACAAGATACCGATGCCGTATTTTCCTCCATCGAAATCAATGGCAGGTGCATACGTGGCATACATTCCGGTATGTTTGCCCAATTCTCCCAGCACATACGTTCCGTGGCTGCGTCCTGTCACGCTGTCGAGTTCCTGTATGGCTACCACATCGGGAGTTTCTTTCCGAATCACTTCCGCCGTGCGGACATAATTGGTAGAGTCATCAAGCCCGTATCCGTTTTTCACATTGTAACTCATAAAGCGTGCCTCTTTTGCTTCCGGCTGGCAGGCTGATAAACCCAAGCAGGCAACTGCCGCCATACCCATCCATAGTTTGTTTTTCATGTTCTTCTTATTTTATGATAAATGAGATTCGTTTTTATATCCCGTAAAGGTAGATAATTTTTCGCAAAATAGCTGCCCGTTTGAGGCGGTAGAGTGGTTCGAATAGAAAGATGAAACCTTCCGAATAGAAATTAGTAGTTCATAGGGAAGCGATGGTGAAAACTACCGCATGTGTTTCGGAGTGTAAAAAAGCCTGTCCAAATTGCCATGTAAAGCAACTTGAACAGGCTGGTAATGAGTGATTTCCGCTTTTTATTTGCTGAATACCTGTGTCATGGGTCTGCCTATCCATGCTTGCGGCTGTTTCAGCCCGAAGATGCAGGCAATGGTAGAAGCCGTATCAAACTGCATCATGGTTTCTTGGAATGCTCCGCCCTGTTTTACGTTTTTTCCGGCAATGATGAAAGGAATTTCCATTTCGGCAAGTGTTATTCCCCCGTGACCTTTGTTGATGCCCCCATGGTCGGAGGTCAGGATAATAATCGTATCATCATAGATACCCGCATCTTTCAGTGCGGCGATGATGCGTGCCACATAACCGTCCAGCGTGTTCAACATCCGGTAGTAAGCCGGCGTATCGTGCCCATCAACGTGTCCCACATGGTCCAGTTGGTCGAAACAAACCGCCACGAAATTCGGCTTCTTTTCCTTGATATACGTTTCCGCCATGCAACAGAGTTGGTCGGGCTGTTCGTTATACCCCATCGCCTGTGCCACATGCGAGATAGCCAGCGTATCTACCAGATATTTGATACCTTCCCATTCGAACATACATCCGGTTTCTGCCTGCGGACACTGTTCGTACATGAGTGAATAAATCGTAGGGAATATTCCGCGTTCGTTTACCACCATCGACGGTATTTCGGGTGTGCGAGACCCCCACGTGGTGTACCCGTGCATTTCAGTACCCGCCCCGTTGAACATCGATGCCCAGTTGATAGCAGATTCGGACGGTAATACCGAACGTTTTTTCAGCGTATAACAGCCGCTGTCCATCAACTGCTTGATTGTAGGAATATCCGCTTTAGGAACACTGTACGCTCCCCATCCGTCGATGCCAATCATTACTACATGTTCGGCTTTCCATTTTGAAGCGTTTGCCGTGGTAAAGAAGCAGCCTAACGCCATCAGAAGTAAAATAATCTTTTTCATACTTTATTGAATTAATGTTTTGTTTTGCAGGTTATTCATTTCCGCCGCAGTAAATAAATTCCAGCACTCCACCTTTTGCGATGTCATGGTGCGAGATGCGATAATCGGATAATTTCCGGTTGTTCAAACGGATTTCAAGTACGGGTTGTTCCTTTGTTTCCCGTCCCACGGTGCGTATGACAAAACGCTTTCCGGCGGGAAGATGAAGCACGGTTTCGTCAAACAGCGGTGAAACCAACTCATAAGAAGGTTCTCCCACGATGAGCGGATAAAGCCCCATTGCGCTAAATACATACCATGCACTCATAGCCCCATCGTCTTCGTCCATTTCCGGACAGTAAGCCTCCGGTGCATTTTTAAAGGCTTTTCCGATATAGGGCGAAGCATACTCGGCATTTCCTCCGTAGATGTGTGTCATCGGTTGGGTTAGAAGCTGGAAGATGGTTTGCTGTGTTTTTTCCGGACTGCCCAACCGATTGAACAGGTAGGGTACGTGAATGTCTGGCTCGTTCCCCTGATTATATAAGTTTTGTGCAAAGAAAGTTGTGAGCTGAGCTTCCAACGAGTCTTTCCCCACTCTTTCAATCATTTGAGGGAGAAACTGTGGAGCTGCCCAACGGTATTGCCAGCGTGTACCCTGATACAGCCCGTTCTGCCTCATGCGCGTGTACGTACTGTCCACGTAACGGAACTCCCTGTCCCACACAGTGCAAAACAAACTGTCTCCTTTCCGGCGGTAAAGAGCGGCATCGGCAGGCTTGTCTAATAGGTCTGCCACGCGAGACAATGCCCATAAATCCGTACTTGCCTCCATACATTGGTCGGGCGACTTTAGCGGCAGGTTTGCCACTTCATGCTTCATGCCTGCGTATGCTTCCGCCAGATTCGGTATTTCGATGCCCTTTAAACGGCTGTCAAGTAAAAGTGCGATGGCATGTTCTGTACGCACGGTAGGCACACATTCAGCATCGGTAGACCAGTCTCTTTTTCCCGTGGTATAAAGTACGGCGAGCGACTGCATCATGTCTGACATCCGTTCGGGGACAATTAGAGTAAGCAAGGGAAACTTGGTGCGATACGTATCCCACAGCGACCATGAGCTGTAATAATCGAATCCTTCTGCGCGGTGGAGCTTTCCGTCTGTGCCGGGATATTCTCCGTTTTTCCCGGTTGTTACCTGAAGCGGACTTTGACAGGTACGAAACAGTGAAGTGTAAAACAGCGTCCGCTCGTCTTTATCTCCACCCTTTATCTCTACACGCGATAAGATGCTTTCCCAAGCCTCGGCAGCTTGTTGGCGTATGGTTTGAAAATCGTTTTCGCTTGTTTCCAAAAAACACCGGCGGGCCTCTTCTATGCTTAAAGGCGAAACGGCGATGCGTACTTCTACAGGCGAATCCTCTGTAAAGGTCAGCTTTTGCCGATTACCTGCCGGCTCAAGATGAAATGGCACATCGGTATGCAGGTAATAATATAATGTATAGCGTCCGTTTCCGCACGTATTGGCTGCCGCAATCGTTCCGCCGATTTCGTTGGACGACAAAGTCTGATAGTCGGAATGGAAAACCCGTTCGAAAGCAGAGGCAGGAGCAAAGAGCAAAACAGGTTGCATTCCCGGCTGCCATGTGAAGCGTTCGACAGCCGTAGTGCGTGTGGCCGTTAGTTCGATGTTCACTCCGTTGCTCAGCTTTGCGTGATAATATCCCGGCTGTGCCTTTTCCGTCGATTTGACGATGCGGACATCCACCCCAGCAGTATCGGGCATCAGGCTCAAGTTTCCTCCACAACCTTGTCCGCCCACTCCCGAAAGGCGGTTGACGGAAATGCCCGAAATGGTAGGAACGGCATAGTCGTACCCCGCATGTTGGCGCGGATGGCTGTCCGGACATACTTGTACCATCCCGAACGGAACATTGGCGGCAGGTGCAAGCTGTCCGTGGTCGCCCGATGTTCCTAAAAACAAATTAACTTCCGTCAGCAGGCTTTGAGCGGAAAGCATACACGTTTGAAGAAGAAAAGCAATAAGTAAACAGGAAATAGCTTTCATATCATGTTTTATTAAGTTTCACGATACAAAAATAACTGATTAGGGTTTCATAATTGTTACAATCGGCTGTTTATTCATCGTCGAGCGTGTAATGTGTTGACAATTAGAGTGGTCTTCACTACCCGTTTGCCGAGGAAAATACTACCGTTAGCGTTACCCATTCCAAGCGGTAGTGTTGCCCCGCGCTACCCATAGTGCAGGCAAGTCCTATGGGTAGCGTTTTTTCGACCCTCAGCATGAAGCCGGATTAAGAATTTGAACAGGTTTTAATGTAAAAACTGTTTCTGCCTTTTCGTGATTTATCAAGATTCATTATATTTGCTACGCAAACAAGATAAAATGTATGACAGAGACCAGTATTTATACATCCGAGGCAATAACACTGCTTCAAGCATTAATAGGAATTCCTTCTCTGAGCCGCGAAGAAGATACGGCAGCTGATTTTTTACAGAATTATATAGAAGAAAGCGGCATTATGACAGGAAGGTCGGGAAATAACATCTGGTGTATTAGTCCGATGTTTGATGTAAACAAGCCGACTATTCTGTTAAATTCGCATATCGACACCGTAAAGCCGGTTACAGGGTGGCGCAGACAGCCGTTTACTCCTAAAATAGAAAATGGCAAACTGTATGGTTTGGGGAGTAACGATGCGGGAGCAAGTTTGGTTTCTCTCTTTCAAGTCTATCGTCATTTGAGCGCAACTCAGCAAAGCTATAATCTGATTTATTTGGCTTCGTGTGAAGAAGAAGTCTCAGGCAAGAATGGGATAGAGAGTGTATTGCCTAAGTTGCCTCCGATTACGTTAGGCATAGTAGGCGAGCCTACCGAAATGAATCCGGCGATAGCCGAGAAAGGTTTGATGGTATTAGACCTGACAGCGCGCGGGAAAGCCGGACATGCAGCCCGAAACGACGGCGAGAATGCGATTTATAAGCTGATGCCCGATATTGAGTGGTTTCGTTCGTTCCGCTTTTCAAAAGAATCTCCGTTGCTGGGAACGGTAAAGATGAGTGTGACGCAGATTAACGCCGGCACGCAACATAATGTGATACCGGATATATGTACGGCGGTAGTGGATATACGTAGCAATGAGTGTTACTCTAACGAAGAATTATTCGAGGAAATCACCAAGCACATCAGTTGCGAGGCGAAAGCTCGTTCGTTCCGCTTGAACTCATCGAGTATCCCTGCCGATCATCCTTTCGTAAAGCGGGCTGTGGAGTTGGGAAAAGTGCCGTTCGGTTCTCCCACGCTGTCCGACCAAGCTCTGATGAAATTCCCGTCAGTAAAAATAGGGCCGGGAAAATCTTCACGCTCGCATACGGCAGACGAATACATCCTGTTGAATGAAATAGAAGAAGCAATCGGTTTATATATCCGTCTGTTAGACGGGCTGAAACTGTGATTGAGGGAGAACTGCATCCAAATAACGGAAGACGGTTGTTTGGATGCAGTTCCCGTCTTTATTCTTTTACTATCAATACCGTGGCATAGGCAGAGATACCTTCTTCGCGTCCGGTAAATCCTAATTTTTCAGTAGTCGTTGCTTTGATAGAAACATCGTCGGGGTCAGTACCCATCACACGGGCAAGCGTTTCCTGCATGTCGGGGATGCGTGCTTTCAGCTTTGGACGTTCGGCACATACCGTGGCGTCGATATTTCCTATCCTGTATCCTTTCGTTGTAATGAGGTCTACCGTTTTTTTCAGTAGAATCTTACTGTCTATATCCTTGTAAGCTCCTGCCGTATCGGGGAAGTGATAGCCAATGTCGCGCATGTTTGCCGCTCCCAGTAAGGCATCGCAAATCGCATGAATCAATACATCGGCATCCGAATGGCCCAACAGCCCCTTTTCGTGTTCTAACTTGATTCCTCCCAGCCATAAATCGCGTCCTTCCACCAAGCGGTGGACATCGAATCCGAAACCAACTCTTATTTTCATCTTACGTAAAAATCCAAAACTTTATTACTTTCTAAATATCCTTCCAAATGATTGCCGATGGATACCGGTCCTACGCCCACCGGAGTTCCGGTAAAAAGGAGGTCGCCTATCTTCAGCGTACAAAATTGACTGACATAGGCTATAATTTCGTCTACGCGGAAAAGCATGTCTCCGGTATTTCCGGTTTGAACCGTTTTCCCGTCAATGTCTAAGTGGAATCCAATCTGTTGGATGTCGGAAAACTGTTCTATCGGAACCCAGTCGCCGATAGCAGCCGAGTTGTCGAATCCTTTGCAAAGCTCCCACGGCTTGCCCTCGGCACGGAAACGGCGTTGCAGGTCGCGTGCAGTAAAGTCGATACCCACTGTTACCGCATCGTAATAGCGATGGGCAAAACGTTCGGCAATATTTTTTCCCAAACGGTTAATGCGTACCACCAATTCGGTTTCATAATCTACCTGATTGCAAAAGTCAGGAATAAAAAAAGGTTTGCTATCTTTCAGCAGTGCAGAGTCCGGTTTCATAAAAATAACCGGTTCTTCGGGCAGCGGTTCGCTGGCGTGGAGTTCACGGCAATGCTGAGGATAATTCATGCCAACGGCTATAATCTTCATGCTACTTATATTATTCTTATAGTTTTTCGTTCAAACGGTTAAACATCACGGCAAGATGAGCGTAGAGTGACGTATTCTGTACCACGATGTACTCCGGGACGCGAATACGGAAAGGAGTAAAGTTCCATACCGCTTTGATACCTCCCGCAATCATTTTGTCGGTAATCTCCTGTGCGATATTGATGGGCACGGTCAATACGCCGATATTTACACGGTTCTCTTTCATGAGACTTTCAAATTCATTGCTGTGGAAAACCGGAACACCGTTGATGGTTGTTCCCACCAATTCCGGCTTTACGTCGAAAGCCCCTATGATTTTCAGTCCGAAATGCTCCAGACCGGAATCGCGCAATAAAGCTCCTCCCAAACTTCCCACTCCGAAGAGGTAGGCTTCGTGCAGGTTGGTGAATCCCAAGAAGTCTTCGAGCACCCGGATAAGCGAATCAATTTTATATCCTACGCGCGTACGTCCCGATATGTCAACAAAAGACAGGTCTTTGGCTATTTGAGAAGCATCGATATTGATTTGTCTTGATATTTGAGTAGAAGACACATACTTTTCGCCCCGCTCTTTCATCAGCTTGGCGTTTGAAAGATACCACGGCAATCTCCGTAGGGTAGGTTCGGGGATTTTATCTGTATGCTTGTTTATCCGTGTTGTCATTGTAGGGTTCGCTCTGTTTCTTCACATTTGCAAAATTAAGCTATTTATTCGGTAATACCGAACGCTGAGATTTAATTTTATATAATCCCGTGGAATCGCTATCTTTGACCCGATTATTTATTGAACTTGGAGTGATATGAGAAAGAATGACTGGAAAGACCGTTTGAATATTGTGTATTCTACGAATCCTGATTTTGCGTACGAAACAGAGCGTGATAACGAGGTGGAAACCTTGCCTAAAAACCAACAGAAACTACGGGTGTCTGTGGAGAAAAAGGGCAGGGGAGGCAAGACCGTAACCGTAGTGAGTGGTTTTGTGGGAACGGAAGACGACCTGAAAGACTTAGGAAAGTTTCTGAAAACAAAATGCGGCGTGGGAGGTTCGGCGAAAGATAACGAGGTGCTGATTCAGGGAGAGCTGAAACAGCGTGTCATCGACTTGCTGAAAGCCGAAGGATATACGCAGACGAAGTGATTTCAAGGGGTGAAAAACGCTATGGGTAGAAAGACGAAATTCATGCTGATGAACTCCTGCTTCCATGCGGAAGCGTTGGACCGTTCATCAGCATGAATTTCTTAGCCGTCAAGCGAATAATGTATCCGTAAGATAATCAGATGTTTACTCTTGAGCGGGGAGACGGCTGCTTGCTGTCTTCTTCTCTAAACCAATCGGCATACATTAAATAGCCGTTTGCGGTGCGTTGGTTCAGGTCTTTGCTTTGTTGCGGGTCGATTTTCTTAATAAAATGTGCCGGTACGCCTCCCCACATCGTGTAAGGTTCGATGACGGTGTTTGCTAAAACCAAAGCTCCTGCCGCAACAATGGCTCCTTCGCCCACTACTACATTATCGAGCAGGGTAGACCCCATGCCGATGAGTGCACAGTCGTCCACACGCGCTCCGTGAAGGGTAACGTTATGTCCCACGGATACATCGTTTCCGATTTCAACGACCGATTTGCCGTAAAGTGTGTGAAGAACCGAGCCGTCTTGGATGTTCACGCGGTCGCCAATCCGGATGGTGTTGACATCGCCGCGCAAAACCGCATTAAACCAGATGCTGCAATCGCGCCCTATCGTCACGTCGCCGATTATCGTAGCATTGTCGGCAAGATAACAATTCTCTCCAATTTTGGGGGTAAATCCCCGTACCGATTTGATTAATGCCATAAATGTATCGTTTGATGGTTATCATTTGAGGGGAGCGGTAGCTTCTTTCAGCCACGCTTGTTCATCAGAGCCAAGCATCGGGCTAAGCTGCTCGTACACCAGTGCGTGATAATCGTTCAGCCAGTTTGTTTCTTCAGGACTCATCATTTCGGTCAAGATGGCTTCTTTGTCAATCGGGCAAAGCGTAAGCGGCTCAAATTTATAAAAATCGCCGAACTCCGTTTCCTTGCTTCTCACAATCAGCATGGTGTTTTCGGTACGTACACCGTGCTTGTTGCTCCGGTAAATACCCGGTTCGTTGGTGACGGTCATGCCGGGCAGAAGCAGAGCAGGTACATGATTCATGCGGAATTGATGAGGCCCTTCATGAACATTCAGGAAATGTCCCACGCCGTGGCCGGTGCCGTGTCCGTAATTGATTCCTGCTTTCCACATAAATTGTCGGGCAAGCACGTCCAACTGTGTGCCACACGTGCCGTAAGGGAACTCAGCCATAGAGAGCTGGATAAACCCTTTCAATACCAAAGTATAGTCGAGTTTCTGTTCGTCTGTCAGTGCGCCAAGCACAATGGTACGGGTAATGTCGGTGGTTCCGTCTAAATATTGTGCACCACTGTCTAACAGCAACAAACCTTCGGGATGCAGCGTTACGGCCGTATCTTCCGTAGCCTCATAATGAACTATCGCCCCATGTTCCTGATAGCCGGCAATGGTGTCGAAGCTGATACCCTTGAAATCCCGTTGTTCGGCACGGAACTCATAGAGCCTGTTGTCGATAGTCAGCTCGGTTTCTTTTCCACTTTTAACGGCCTCTTTGAGCCAAATCAGGAATTTTACCATCGCCACCCCGTCGCGCTTCATAGCCTCGCGGAAACCGTTGATTTCGGTTTCGTTCTTGATAGATTTCAGGTAAAGAACCGGAGACTCGGCACGGACTACCCGTGTAGCAACTGAGGCTGTTTCATAGAGCGCATAATTCGTATCCGCAGAAAGCTGGAGACACTTGCCGGCATACGTATTCAGGTCTGCCTCCACATTTTCGTAAGGCTTTGTCTGTATATCATTCTCCTTTAAGTAATCAGCTATTTCCGGAGTTAATTTTTCGGGTAATATATATAATGTACAAGCATAGTCGGTAACCAGCAGGTAGCTGACGAAAACCGGATTGCAATGAACATCGCTTCCACGCAAGTTAAGCGTCCAAGCAATTTCGTCGAGGGCGGAAATCAAAATGCCATCAGCACCATTCCGGTGGATTTCTTCCCGGATTTGACCGATTTTATCACGGCATGACACGCCGGCGTACCGTAACGGTAAAACGAATGGAGGATTCAGCGGAAGCGACGGACGGTCAGTCCATAACGTGCGGAAAGGGTCTTCCACAGCCACTAATTGCAGACCATACGTATGTAAATACGCCTTCAGGCTTTCTGCATCGGCAGTAGTATTCACCCATCCGTCGATACCTACTTTACATCCGGTTTCGAGTACACTTCCCAGCCATTGGGGAATGGAAGGCGTTTCGGGCAGACGGTCTTTAAACAATTCGATGCCCGTATCTTGCAGTTGGTCGGCAGCCTGTAAAAAATACCGTGAATCTGTCCATAATCCGGCTTTATCAGCAGTAACGACAACCGTTCCCGCCGAACCCGTAAAGCCCGAAATCCACTTGCGAGACTCCCAATGAGCCGGTACATATTCTCCTGAATGCGGATCGGTGCTGGGGACGATAAAAGCAGCAATACCTTTATCGCGCATAAAGGCACGGAGCGAAGCTAATCTGTTAGTTATTTCTTGTTTCATAGGATAAGATTGATTATTAGAGATAATATCGGCAGACAAAGTTACAATTTCTATGTAATTCTCGATAAAATCTGCCGGAAAGTTTTGTGAATAAAGAAAGTATGTGTAATTTTGCGGCGCATTTCGACTGTAAATATTTTTAATAACAACTATATTTTAATAAACAAAAACATGATTGTAGTACCAGTAAAAGAAGGCGAAAACATTGAAAAAGCGCTGAAGAAATTCAAAAGAAAATTTGAAAAAACAGGTGTTGTAAAAGAATTAAGAAAGAGACAACAATACGACAAACCGTCTGTATTGAAGAGACTTAAGATGGAACGTGCTATTTACGTTCAGAAAATCCGCCAAACAGAAGAATAATAATTTACGGCAAAACTCTTGAATTATTGAATTCTTTTTCATAAATTCGTTGCAGAATATAATAAAAGCGATGTTTTTATGCTGAAAGAATCTTTCCTGAAGTATCTCTTGCTGGAGCGTAATTATTCCAAGCAGACGGTAGCTTGCTACGGTACGGATATTACTGCTTTTGAAGAATACTTTAAGAGTGTGGACGAAACGCTTGATTTTACGAATGTAGACGGAGATCTGGTTCGCTCGTGGGTACTGAAGCTCATGGAAAACGGATACGAGTCTGCTTCGGTGAATCGGAAGTTAAGTTCGCTGAGAGCTTTTTATCGCTATTTGCTTCGTAAAGGCGAGGTGACGGCGGACCCGACACTGAAAGTGATTGGTCCGAAGCGGAAAAAACCGTTGCCCGTTTTTGTGAAAGAAGCCGATATGAACCGCTTGCTTGATTCTACGGATTTGGGAAGCGGGTTTAAAGGAGTTCGCGATCGTATGATTCTGGAAATGTTTTATGAAACAGGGATGCGAGTTTCTGAATTGATCGGGTTGGCAGATGCGGATGTAGATTTTTTTGCTTCTACGATAAAAGTGACAGGAAAGAGAAATAAACAACGTTTGATTCCTTTTGGCGAAGAGCTGAAGGAGGATATGCGGAACTATCTTTCAGTGAGAGATGAACATTGTGCGGAAGGGTGTGAAGCCTTTTTCGTTCAGGAGAACGGAAGGAAAATGACTCGTGCCGCCGTTTATGTTTTGGTAAGACGAAATTTGTCGAAAGTTGTTACGTTGAAGAAAAGGAGTCCTCACGTGTTGCGCCATTCTTTTGCGACTTCGATGCTGAATAACCATGCAGGACTGGAGGCAGTGAAAGAATTGTTGGGACACGAAAGTTTGAAGACAACGGAGATTTATACGCATACAACTTTTGAAGAATTGAAAAAAGTTTATGAACAAGCTCATCCCAGAGCGTAAAGAAAAGGAGGTTTTTATGGAAGTAAGAATTCAATCAATTCATTTTGATGCATCCGAAAAATTACAGGCTTTCATTCAGAAGAAAGCAGAGAAGCTCGAGAAGTTTTGCGATAATATAAAGAAAGTAGAGGTGTCTTTGAAAGTAGTAAAACCTGAAACAGCAATGAATAAAGAAGCTGGAGTTCGCGTATTGGCGTTAAATTCAGAGTTTTACGCAGAAAAAGTAAGTGATACATTCGAAGAATCGATAGATGTGTGCATGGAAGCACTCTCTAAACAACTGTTGAAAGCAAAAGAAAAACAACAGGGTAAATAAAAAAATCACGGAAAAGTTTTGTGATTAAAAAATTATATCTAACTTTGCAGCCGCTAAGCCGCCTCTGTGTGATGATTAGCGGCTGTAAATTTTGAAATTGCCTCTTTAGCTCAGTTGGCCAGAGCACGTGATTTGTAATCTCGGGGTCGTTGGTTCGAATCCGACAAGAGGCTCGAAGAGAGAAAGGAGAAGATACTTCTTTTTAATCTTTGAAGTTGGGCAAATACCAGAGTGGCCAAATGGGGCAGACTGTAAATCTGCTGGCTTACGCCTTCGGTGGTTCGAATCCATCTTTGCCCACTTAAAAAAAAGTTGCGGAAGTAGCTCAGTTGATAGAGCATTAGCCTTCCAAGCTGAGGGTCGCGGGTTTGAGTCCCGTCTTCCGCTCTTCTTCTGATATTTCTTCTTTTGCTGTTATAGCTCAGCGGTAGAGCACTTCCTTGGTAAGGAAGAGGTCCCGGGTTCAAGTCCCGGTAACAGCTCGTGAATTTGTAAAGCTGATTACTAATCAAAAATAAATAAGTAAAGCTATGGCTAAAGAGAAATTTGAACGTTCAAAACCGCATGTTAACATCGGTACTATTGGTCACGTTGACCATGGTAAAACAACTTTGACCGCTGCTATCACTACTGTGTTGGCAAAGAAGGGTCTGTCTGAAATGCGCTCTTTCGATTCTATCGATAACGCTCCGGAAGAAAAAGAAAGAGGTATCACTATCAATACTTCTCACGTAGAATATCAGACTGCTAATCGTCACTATGCACACGTTGACTGTCCGGGACACGCCGACTATGTGAAGAACATGGTAACTGGTGCTGCTCAGATGGACGGTGCTATCATCGTAGTTGCTGCAACTGACGGTCCGATGCCTCAGACTCGCGAACACATCCTGTTGGCTCGTCAGGTAAACGTTCCTCGTTTGGTTGTATTCTTGAACAAGTGCGACATGGTAGACGACGAAGAAATGTTGGAATTGGTTGAAATGGAAATGCGCGAACTGTTGTCATTCTATGACTTCGACGGCGACAACACTCCGATTATTCGTGGTTCTGCATTGGGCGCTTTGAACGGTGTTCCTCAGTGGGAAGAAAAAATCATGGAATTGATGGACGCTGTTGATACTTGGATTCCGCTGCCTCCGCGTGATGTTGATAAACCTTTCTTGATGCCGGTTGAAGACGTGTTCTCAATCACTGGTCGTGGTACTGTTGCTACAGGTCGTATCGAAGCTGGTGTTGTTAAGGTTGGCGACGAAGTTGAAATCCTTGGTTTGGGTGAAGACAAGAAAACTGTTGTAACTGGTGTTGAAATGTTCCGCAAATTGTTGGATCAAGGTGAAGCTGGTGACAACGTAGGTCTGTTGCTCCGTGGTGTTGATAAGAACGAAATCAAACGTGGTATGGTTCTTTGCCACCCGGGACAGGTTAAACCTCACTCAAGATTCAAAGCAGAGGTTTATATCTTGAAGAAAGAAGAAGGTGGACGTCACACTCCGTTCCACAACAAATACCGTCCTCAGTTCTACTTGCGTACTATGGACTGTACAGGTGAAATCACTTTGCCGGAAGGAACTGATATGGTAATGCCGGGTGATAACGTAACTATCACTGTAGAATTGATCTACCCGGTTGCATTGAACGTAGGTTTGCGTTTCGCTATCCGTGAAGGTGGACGTACGGTAGGTGCTGGTCAGATTACTGAAATTCTTGACTAATATTTTATAACCGACAAATAAAATTAATAGTTCCCGAATCTTTTCGGGAACTATTTTTACGGGAATAGCTCAGTTGGTAGAGCATCGGTCTCCAAAACCGAGTGTCGGGAGTTCGAGCCTCTCTTCCCGTGCTAAATTGAAAAGAATATGTTTAAAAAGATAACGAATTATTGTAAAGAATCTTATGACGAACTGGTCCATAAAGTATCATGGCCTACTCGTTCAGAACTTTCAAGTAGTGCAGTGGTTGTTTTAACTGCTTCCCTTCTCATTGCACTCGTTGTTTTCCTTATGGATTCTGCCTTCCAGTTTATTATGGAAGATGTTATCTATCCGCGCTAAAACGATAATAAAATGTCTGAGATTGAAAAGAAATGGTACGTATTGCGTGCCGTAAGTGGCAAAGAAAGCAAAGTTAAAGAATATCTTGATGCTGACATCAAGCATAGTGAACTTGGCGAGTATGTATCTCAGGTATTGATTCCTACCGAAAAAGTTTATCAGGTTCGCAATGGTAAAAAAATTGTGAAAGAAAGAAGTTATCTTCCTGGTTACGTATTGGTTGAAGCTGCATTGGTTGGTGAAGTTGCTCATCATTTGAGAAACACACCGAATGTAATCGGCTTTTTAGGAGGACAGGATCATCCGGTTCCTTTGCGCCAGTCGGAAGTGAATCGTATTTTGGGTACGGTGGATGAACTTCAGGAAGTAAGTGAAGAAAGCATTCCTTACACCGTTGGAGAAACAGTGAAAGTAAGCGTCGGACCGTTTAGCGGCTTTAGTGGAATCATTGAAGAAGTAAACGGAGAAAAACGCAAACTGAAAGTGATGGTCAAAATATTCGGGCGTAAAACTCCGCTTGAATTAGGCTTTACGGATGTTGAAAAGGAATGATGTATTTTGTTACGTGCATTCATTCTATTCGTTAAAACACTTATAAAAATTAAAGAAAATGGCTAAAGAAGTTGCTGGACTAATCAAATTACAGATTAAAGGAGGCGCTGCAAATCCATCACCTCCCGTTGGACCTGCTTTGGGTTCTAAGGGTATTAATATCATGGAATTTTGCAAGCAATTCAACGCCAGAACCCAGGACAAGGCAGGTAAGGTATTGCCTGTAATCATTACTTACTATACGGATAAGTCTTTCGATTTTGTAATCAAGACTCCTCCTGTAGCTATTCAGTTGCTTGAGGCTGCCAAGATTAAGAGCGGCTCTGCTGAACCTAACCGTAAAAAAGTTGCGGAACTTACATGGGATCAGATTCGTGCTATTGCTCAAGACAAATTGGTTGACTTAAACTGCTTTACTGTTGAAGCTGCTATGACAATGGTAGCAGGCACAGCTAGAAGTATGGGTATCGCTGTAAAAGGTGACTTCCCGGGTAATAATTAATTAACTTCAATTGAATAATGGGTAAACTGACAAAAAATCAAAAGTTAGCTGCAGAAAAAATTGAAGCAGGGAAAGCATACTCACTGAAAGAGGCGTCTGAATTAGTGAAAGAAATTACTTATACTAAGTTTGATGCTTCATTAGATATTGACGTACGTTTAGGTGTGGATCCGCGTAAGGCTAACCAAATGGTGAGAGGCGTTGTCTCTTTGCCTCATGGTACAGGTAAGCAGATTCGTGTGCTTGTTCTGTGTACGCCGGATGCTGAAGCTGCTGCAAAAGAAGCTGGTGCTGACTATGTTGGTCTTGATGAATATATTGAAAAGATCAAAGGTGGATGGACTGATATTGATGTAATCATCACTATGCCGTCTATCATGGGTAAGATCGGTGCTTTGGGTCGTGTGTTAGGTCCTCGTGGATTGATGCCGAACCCGAAGAGTGGTACTGTGACTATGGACGTGGCTAAGGCTGTTAAGGAAGTTAAGCAAGGTAAGATTGACTTTAAGGTTGATAAGAGCGGTATCGTTCATACATCAATCGGTAAGGTTTCTTTCACTGCTGACCAAATTCGTGAGAACGCGAAAGAATTTATCGCTACTATCATTAAGTTGAAACCGACAGCAGCTAAGGGTACTTATATTAAGAGTATTTATCTTTCAAGTACTATGAGTAAGGGTATTAAGATTGATCCCAAATCAGTAGACGAAATCTAAAATTAGGAAGTATCATGAGAAAGGAAGATAAAGGCGTAATTATAAGTCAGTTGGCTGATACCATTAAGCAATACGGACATTTTTACTTGGTTGATACGACTGCAATGGATGCAGCGAAAACAAGTGCTTTGCGTGCAAAATGTTTTAAGGCTGGTATCAAGCTGGTAGTTGTGAAGAACTCTTTGCTTCACAAAGCTCTGTTGAGCTTGGATGTTGATTATTCACCATTGTTTGATTCTCTGAAAGGTATGACTTCAGTAATGTTTAGCGAAGTGGCTAATGCTCCTGCTAAATTGCTGAAAGAATACAAAGACGAGGTTCCGACCTTGAAAGCTGCTTATGCAGAAGAAGGTTTCTATGTTGGTGCTGATCAATTGGAAGCTCTCGCTACTATCAAGAGCAAGAACGAAGTTATTGCAGAAATCATTGCTTTGTTGCAATCTCCTGCGAAAAATGTTGTTTCTGCTCTTCAATCAGGTGGTAACACCATTCATGGATTGCTTAAGACTTTGGGTGAACGTGCTGAATAATTTGAAGGGTATTTCACTTGAAAAGGCAATTCTTACAACTTAATAAACAAATTAGTAACAAACAATTAAATTCATACAAAAATGGCAGATTTGAAAGCTTTTGCAGAACAATTAGTTAACTTGACAGTAAAAGAAGTTAATGAACTTGCAACTATCCTTAAAGAAGAATATGGTATTGAACCTGCTGCTGCAGCTGTAGCTGTTGCTGCTGGTCCTGCTGCTGCTGGTGCAGCTGCTGCTGAAGAAAAAACTTCATTCGATGTAGTTTTGAAGAGCGCAGGTGCTGCTAAATTGCAGGTTGTTAAAGCCGTTAAAGAAGCATGTGGTCTTGGCTTGAAAGAAGCAAAAGACTTGGTTGACGGTGCACCCAGCACAGTAAAAGAAGGTTTGGCTAAAGACGAAGCTGAATCTTTGAAGAAAACTTTGGAAGAAGCTGGAGCTGAAGTTGAACTTAAATAAAATATCCTGTTTATCAGGTAGTTCGGTTAAGAGTCCTCTGTCAGGAGGATTCTTAACCTTTTTGCGTCTATATTAAGTTGACAAATTTGGATGCCACTGATTATTAATTGTCAATTTTAAAAATTCAATTCTAAGATAGATGTCTTCAAATACTCAAAATCAACGAATTAACTTTGCTTCCATTAAGAATCCGATGCAGTATCCGGATTTTCTGGAAGTGCAATTGAAGTCATTTCAAGACTTCCTACAGTTGGATACCCCGCCCGAAAAACGTAAGAACGACGGTTTGTTCAAGGTATTTGCAGAGAATTTCCCTATTGCTGATACACGTAACAACTTCGTGCTCGAGTTCCTTGATTACTATATAGATCCGCCTCATTATTCTATTGATGATTGTTTGGAGCGCGGATTGACATATAGTGTTCCCTTGAAAGCTAAACTGAAACTTTATTGTACCGACCCCGATCACGAAGACTTTGACACTGTTATTCAGGACGTTTATTTGGGACCAATCCCGTATATGACTCCTAAAGGTACTTTTGTTATCAATGGTGCGGAACGTGTGGTTGTTTCTCAGCTTCATCGTTCGCCGGGTGTATTCTTCGGACAAAGCATCCATGCTAACGGTACCAAGTTGTATTCGGCACGTATTATTCCGTTCAAAGGTTCATGGATTGAGTTTGCAACGGATATCAACAATGTGATGTATGCGTACATCGACCGTAAGAAGAAATTGCCTGTTACTACACTTCTGAGAGCGGTAGGATTTGAAAATGATAAGGATATCCTTGAAATTTTTAATCTGGCAGAAGATGTAAAGGTAACAAAGACTAATCTGAAAAAAATTGTTGGTCGCAAATTGGCTGCTCGTGTCTTGAAGACATGGACAGAAGATTTCGTTGATGAAGACACCGGTGAGGTTGTTTCTATTGAACGTAATGAGGTAGTAATCGATCGTGAAACGATTATTGAGCCTGAACATATTGATTTGATTATTGAATCGGGTGTTCAGAATATTCTTGTTCATAACGAAGAAGCAAACTCTTCTGATTATTCTATTATTTTTAATACCCTCCAGAAAGACCCGAGTAATTCGGAGAAAGAAGCCGTATTGTATATTTATCGTCAGTTGCGTAATGCAGACCCTGCCGATGATGCCAGTGCGCGTGAGGTTATCAATAACCTGTTCTTCTCTGAAAAACGTTATGATTTGGGGGATGTTGGGCGTTATCGTATCAATAAGAAGTTGAATTTGGATACGCCGATGGATGTGCGGGTATTGACAAAACAAGATATTATCGAAATCATCAAATATCTGATTGAATTGATTAACTCGAAAGCAGATGTGGATGATATCGACCACTTGAGTAACCGTCGTGTACGTACGGTAGGCGAACAGCTTTCTAACCAATTTGCTATTGGTTTGGCTCGTATGTCTCGTACAATTCGTGAACGTATGAATGTGCGTGATAACGAAGTGTTTACTCCGATTGATTTGATTAATGCTAAAACGATTTCGTCGGTTATTAACTCATTCTTTGGAACAAACGCTTTGTCACAATTTATGGATCAGACAAACCCGTTGGCAGAAATTACGCATAAACGTCGTTTATCTGCATTGGGACCGGGTGGTTTGTCACGTGACCGTGCCGGATTTGAGGTGCGAGACGTTCACTATACTCATTATGGACGTTTGTGCCCGATTGAAACTCCTGAAGGTCCGAACATCGGTTTGATTTCTTCTTTGTGCGTATATGCTAAGATTAATGAACTTGGATTTATCGTAACTCCTTATCGTAAAGTAGCAAACGGAGTGGTAGATTTGTCACCTGAGGGAATTGAATACTTATCGGCAGAAGAGGAAGAAGATAAGATTATTGCGCAAGGTAATGCTCCGCTGAATGATGATGGAACATTTGTACGAGACAAAGTAAAGGCACGTCGTGATGCTGACTATCCGGTTGTAACTCCCGATCAGGTAGAATTGATGGACGTTTCTCCTCAGCAGATTGCCTCTATTGCGGCTTCATTGATTCCGTTCTTGGAACATGACGATGCTAACCGCGCGCTGATGGGTTCTAACATGATGCGTCAGGCAGTACCTTTGTTGAGAACGGAAGCTCCGATCGTAGGAACCGGCATCGAAAAGCAGTTGTGTGAAGACTCTCGTACACAAATTACTGCAGAAGGAGACGGTGTTATCGAGTTTGTTGATGCTACTACCATTCGTATCCTGTATGACCGTACCGACGATGAGGAATTTGTAAGTTTCGAACCGGCATTGAAAGAATATCGTATACCGAAGTTCCGCAAAACGAATCAGAGCATGACAATAGACCTGCGTCCGATTTGTGAGAAAGGACAGCGGGTGAAGAAAGGCGATATTTTGACGGAAGGTTATTCTACCGCAAATGGCGAGTTAGCTTTAGGTAAGAACTTGCTGGTAGCTTACATGCCGTGGAAGGGATATAACTATGAGGACGCTATTGTGTTGAATGAACGAGTAGTCCGTGAAGATATTCTAACTTCTGTGCACGTTGACGAGTATACGCTTGAAGTTCGCGAAACGAAACGTGGTATGGAAGAATTGACTTCAGATATTCCGAATGTCAGCGAAGAAGCTACTAAAGATTTGGATGAAAACGGTATCGTTCGTGTTGGTGCTCGTATTGAGCCGGGAGATATCTTGATTGGTAAGATTACTCCGAAAGGCGAGTCTGATCCGTCTCCTGAAGAAAAATTGTTGCGCGCTATCTTCGGTGACAAGGCAGGTGATGTGAAAGATGCTTCATTGAAAGCTTCTCCGTCATTACGAGGTGTGGTTATTGATAAGAAATTGTATTCACGTGTTATCAAGACTCGTAGTGAAAAGAATGCAGATAAGGCTATCTTGCCAAAACTGAATGAAGAATTTGAAGAAAAAGCAGCTGCACTGAAAGAGATATTGGTTAATAAACTGTTGGTTCTTACCGATGAAAAAGTTTCTCAAGGAGTGAAAGACTATTTGGGAACGGAAGTTATCGCTAAAGGAGCTAAGTTTATGAAGCGCGATTTAGAATCATTGGATTATACAATTATCCAGTTGAGTAAATGGACGGCAGATGCTCATAAAAACGATATGATTCGCGACTTGGTTATGAACTATTTGAAGAAATACAAAGAGTTGGAAGCCGAGTTGAAACGTAAGAAATTTGCCTTGACTATTGGTGATGAATTACCTTCAGGCATCATGCAGATGGCGAAAGTATACATTGCTAAGAAACGTAAAATTGGCGTTGGTGATAAAATGGCAGGTCGTCACGGTAATAAGGGTATTGTATCGCGTGTGGTTCGTCAAGAAGATATGCCGTTCTTGGCAGACGGAACTCCGGTAGATATCGTTTTGAATCCGTTGGGTGTGCCTTCTCGTATGAACATTGGTCAGATATTCGAAGCCGTTTTGGGTCGTGCGGGTAAAGAATTAGGTGTAAAATTTGCAACTCCTATTTTTGACGGTGCAACACTGGAAGATTTGGATAAATGGACAGATAAAGCCGGATTGCCACGCTATTGTAAGACGTATCTTTATGATGGCGGAACGGGTGAGCAGTTCGACCAGCCGGCAACAGTTGGTGTTACTTACATGTTGAAACTTGGTCACATGGTTGAAGATAAGATGCACGCACGTTCTATCGGTCCGTATTCATTGATTACTCAGCAACCTTTGGGTGGTAAAGCGCAGTTCGGTGGTCAGCGTTTCGGAGAAATGGAGGTTTGGGCTATTGAAGCATTTGGTGCAGCTCATGTACTTCAGGAAATTTTGACCATTAAGTCGGATGATGTAGTAGGACGTTCTAAGGCTTATGAAGCTATTGTGAAGGGCGATCCTATGCCTACTCCGGGTATACCTGAATCTCTGAATGTATTGCTTCATGAATTGAGAGGTCTCTGCTTGAGCATTACTTTAGAATAAATCTTTTTAATGGAGAGTGAAGGAGATAAAATCTTATTGTGGATAAAACCCGATTGGCTGTTTTTTCAACTTCCTCCATTCTCCATTCTTAATACTTCATTATATAAAACATAAAGTATGGCTTTTAGAAAAGATACTAAGATAAAGAGTAATTTCTCGAAGATTACTATCGGACTGGCATCACCGGAAGAAATTCTGGAAAACTCTTATGGTGAGGTGCTGAAACCCGAAACCATCAACTACCGTACTTATAAACCGGAGCGCGACGGTTTGTTCTGCGAACGTATCTTCGGACCGGTGAAAGATTATGAGTGCCATTGTGGTAAATACAAGCGCATCCGTTATAAAGGAATTGTTTGCGACCGTTGTGGTGTAGAGGTTACTGAAAAGAAAGTACGCCGTGAGCGCAGTGGGCATATCCAATTAGTAGTTCCGGTTGCACATATCTGGTATTTCCGTTCATTGCCGAATAAAATCGGTTATTTGTTAGGATTGCCTACAAAGAAACTGGATGCCATTATTTATTATGAACGTTATGTTGTTATCCAGCCGGGTGTAAAGGCTGAAGATGGCATTAATAAATATGATTTACTGTCGGAAGAAGAGTATTTGGATATCTTGGATACGCTTCCGAAAGAGAATCAGTTCCTTGAAGACAGCGACCCGAACAAGTTTATTGCCAAGATGGGAGCGGAAGCTATTTATGACTTGTTGATTGGTCTTGACCTTGATGCGCTTTCTTATGAACTTCGTCATAAAGCAAATAATGATTCTTCACAGCAGCGTAAAAACGAAGCTTTGAAACGTTTGCAGGTTGTCGAATCGTTCCGTGCTTCGCGTGGACGCAACAAGCCGGAATGGATGATTGTACGTATCGTACCGGTTATCCCGCCTGAACTTCGTCCGTTGGTTCCGCTGGATGGAGGTCGTTTCGCAACTTCCGACTTGAACGACTTATATCGTCGCGTTATCATTCGTAATAATCGTTTGAAACGATTGATTGAAATCAAAGCTCCGGAAGTAATCTTGCGTAATGAAAAGCGTATGTTGCAGGAAGCTGTTGATTCATTGTTCGATAATTCTCGTAAATCGAGCGCAGTGAAGACCGATGCCAATCGTCCGTTGAAGTCATTGTCCGATAGTTTGAAAGGTAAACAAGGACGTTTCCGTCAGAACTTGTTGGGTAAACGTGTTGACTATTCTGCACGTTCGGTTATCGTTGTCGGACCTGAGTTGAAGATGGGTGAATGTGGTATTCCGAAGCTGATGGCGGCAGAGCTTTACAAACCGTTTATTATCCGTAAGTTGATTGAACGCGGTATTGTAAAAACCGTGAAGTCTGCCAAAAAGATTGTCGACCGTAAAGAACCGGTTATCTGGGATATCCTTGAACACGTAATGAAAGGTCATCCGGTACTGTTGAACCGTGCCCCGACACTTCACCGTTTGGGTATTCAGGCATTCCAGCCTAAGATGATTGAAGGTAAGGCTATTCAGCTCCATCCGTTGGCTTGTACAGCATTTAATGCCGACTTCGACGGTGACCAGATGGCAGTACACTTGCCTTTAAGTAACGAAGCTGTTTTGGAAGCTCAGATGTTGATGCTTCAGTCACACAATATATTGAATCCTGCTAACGGTGCGCCTATTACTGTGCCTGCACAGGATATGGTACTCGGTTTGTACTATATCACCAAGTTGCGTAAGGGAGCAAAAGGTGAAGGCTTGATTTTCTACGGACCGGAAGAGGCCTTGATTGCTTATAATGAAGGAAAAGTAGATATTCACGCCATCGTAAGTGTGGTTACGAACGATTTGGACGAGAACGGCAATATCGTCAAGAAGATGATCAAAGAAACTTCTGTAGGACGTGTTATTGTCAACGAACTGGTTCCTGATGAATGTGGTTACTTGAATACTATCATATCTAAGAAATCTTTGCGTGATATCATCAGCGACGTAATTAAGGCAGTCGGAGTGGCTCGTGCCTGCGAGTTCTTGGATGGTATCAAGAACTTAGGATATAAGATGGCATTCGAAGGTGGTCTGTCATTCAACTTGGGAGATATTATTATCCCGAAAGAAAAAGAAGAACTGGTTAAGCGTGGAAATGAGGAAGTGGAACAAATCATGATGAACTATAACATGGGTTTCATTACCGACAACGAACGTTATAATCAGGTAATTGATACTTGGACACACGTTAACAGCGATTTGTCAGACATCTTGTATAAGACTATTAAGAACGATGATCAAGGATTCAACTCTGTATTCATGATGCTTGATTCTGGAGCCCGTGGTTCTAAAGAGCAGATTCGTCAGTTGTCTGGTATGCGTGGTTTGATGGCTAAACCTCAGAAAGCAGGAGCTGAAGGAGCACAGATTATTGAAAACCCGATTCTTTCAAACTTTAAAGAAGGGTTGTCTGTGTTGGAGTACTTTATCTCTACTCACGGTGCGCGTAAAGGTCTTGCCGATACTGCGTTGAAGACAGCCGATGCCGGATATTTGACTCGTCGTTTGGTTGACGTTTCTCACGATGTAATTATCAATGAAGAAGACTGTGGTACATTGCGTGGTCTGGTTTGTACGGCGTTGAAGAATAACGATGAAGTTATCGCTACACTGTACGAACGTATTTTAGGGCGCGTATCTGTACACGACGTTATACATCCTACTACCGGCAAACTTCTTGTTGCTGCCGGAGAGGAAATTACGGAAGATATTGCTGAAGAAATCGAAAAATCACCGATTGAAAGCGTTGAAATCCGTTCCGTATTGACCTGTGAATCGAAGAAAGGCGTTTGTGCAAAATGTTACGGACGTAACTTGGCTACCAGCCGTATGGTTCAGAAAGGTGAGGCTGTCGGTGTCATTGCTGCACAGTCAATCGGTGAGCCGGGTACTCAGTTGACTTTGCGTACTTTCCACGCCGGAGGTATCGCGGGTAACATGGCTGCCAATGCAAGCATCGTGGCTAAAAACGATGCCCGTCTGGAGTTTGAAGAACTGCGTACGGTAGATGCTGTGGAAGAAACAGGCGAACCGGTTAAGATTGTGGTAGGACGTTTGGCTGAAGTTCGTTTTGTCGATGTGAATACAGGTATTATTCTTTCTACCCATAACGTTCCTTACGGTTCTAAGCTCTATGCTTCCGACGGTGATGTGGTTGAAAAGGGTAAACTGATTGCAAAGTGGGATCCCTTCAACGCCGTAATTGTTACCGAAGCTGCGGGTAAGATTGATTTCGAAGCAGTAATTGAAAACGTAACCTATAAAGTAGAATCAGATGAAGCTACCGGTTTGCGTGAAATCATCATTACTGAATCGAAAGACAAGACCAAAGTTCCGTCGCTCCACATTAACGATGAAAACGGTAATATTATCCGTACTTATAACTTACCGGTGGGCGGTCACGTTGTGGTAGAAGACAAGCAAACCGTTAAGGCTGGTGATATCTTGGTTAAGATTCCGCGTGCCGTAGGTAAGGCGGGCGATATCACGGGTGGTCTTCCCCGTGTTACCGAGTTGTTCGAAGCACGTAATCCGTCGAATCCGGCAGTGGTTTCTGAAATCGACGGTGAGGTAACAATGGGTAAGATTAAGCGTGGTAACCGTGAAATCATTGTAACCTCTAAGGCAGGCGATGTGCGTAAATACTTGGTTGCATTGTCAAAACAGATTCTGGTGCAGGAAAACGACTACGTACGTGCCGGAACTCCGTTGTCCGACGGTGCGATTACTCCGGCCGATATTCTTGCAATCAAGGGTCCTACGGCAGTACAAGAGTATATCGTAAACGAAATCCAAGACGTATACCGTTTGCAGGGTGTAAAGATTAACGATAAGCACTTTGAGATTATCGTACGTCAGATGATGCGTAAGGTTCAAATCGACGAACCGGGTGATACTCGCTTCTTGGAACAACAAGTGGTAGACCGTATCGAGTTCAACGAAGAGAACGACCGTATTTGGGGTAAGAAGGTAGTTGTAGATGCCGGAGATTCTCAGAACTTGCAGCCGGGACAGATTGTTACAGCCCGCAAATTACGCGATGAAAACAGTATGTTGAAACGTCGCGACCTGAAACCGGTTGAAGCACGCGATGCCGTTCCTGCAACGTCAACACAGATTCTGCAAGGTATTACCCGTGCGGCTCTGCAAACTTCAAGTTTCATGTCGGCAGCGTCATTCCAAGAAACTACGAAGGTCTTGAACGAAGCCGCTATCAACGGAAAGGTTGACAAACTGGAAGGTATGAAAGAAAACGTAATCTGCGGTCACTTGATTCCTGCCGGTACGGGTCAGCGCGAGTTTGACAAGATTGTGGTAGGCTCGAAAGAAGAGTACGATCGCATCATGGCAAACAAGAAGAATGTACTTGATTATAGTGAGGTAGAATAATCTTTCCTTGCTGTTGAACGATAATGAAAAGCTGTGCCAGTTCGCTGGTGCAGCTTTTTTTGTTTGTATATGGGGGAGGAATAAAAGATGTCTGCGATTCGGTTTGAAAAACATACGGAAAGACTCATCGATCCATGCGGTTGTTTTCATCAAAGCATCCGCATGAGTTGAGCAGTTTATCCGCATGAGTTTCTTCTATCGTTAATGCTTACTTCTAAAGGTTTTGAGTCAATAGGGAAGAGAGGGGTGGTAGAACGAATTTTCTCATGGTTTGACAATCATGGAAGACTTGCTGCCATAAGCATGTTATTGATTGAGCTATATAGGCTTTGAATACAAAGAGAAAGAAGAAAATTTAAGCGGCAGGCTCTAAAGTTGCAACAACGAGATACATTGTCTTAGAGCCTGTCGCAAATTTGTACTACGGCTTTCACCTGAATTAAAGTTGACAACGAACAGTGACGAAAACATCGCCCTTGCGCAGTTTTAACTTGTCGCGCCCTTCCAAATCCACAGTGCCTGCTCCATCCATATCGAACGAAGAAGCATTGCCTCCCATAAACGAAGCACCTATGCCCAAATACACATGGTTGTAAATGCGGTAGAAAAAGGAAGCATCAAAATTGCTTGCACAGAATCCCTTAGTGGCTTTATATTCGTTGCCGCCATATTCACCTGAATTTTTGTAATGCACATAGCCGGCTCCCACCATGAATTCGCACAGTAACTTATTCGTTATATTTTTCCGGATGCCAACCTGCGGGGCGATATAGTTCAACTCCGCATCACTGACCACCATCGATCCGTTAGAAAGGGTAAAATCTCCGGCAGATTGAAAGAAATCATATTTGACTCCAATCTGGAAAATCCGGTTAACCAAATAAGCCACTTTCATATTCGCATCGAAACCTTTGTCGTATGCCGAACGATATTCGCAGCCCATTACTGAGAGATTGGACTTGCCAAATAAATTGCCTTTACCTGCGCTTACCGAAAACGAAAAACGTTCTTGCTCTTGTGAATGAACCGTCATGCACAAACTTAAGAAGAACAGAGCTAATAATAAACGAAACTTTCTCATGACTAATTTTAAGGTTAATAAAAAATATGTTGACTTTCGTTAGAACGAAGGTTTTGCCATCTTGATTTTATTAATAAACATTCTTGAATCTGCATTATGGTGTACAAAGGCTGGCAAGACCTTATACGTTTACATAATCCTTGTAGCAAAATTATAAAAATATTTGTAAAATAAAAGATTGTTTACATGAATTTGTTGGCCGAGCGGTAAAAATATGAGGATATTATTAATGAACTCATGGAAAATACTACATTCTGTTATTTTGGGAGACGGTTTGATTGACTGCCATAAGAATGTTAGGACAAAATTTGAACAGGTTTGAAATATTTTCAAGGCTTATATGTTTGCCGTATCGACTTTTTTTTTACATTTGCTTCCGCTAACAAAAAAACATATCAAATATCATGGAAAACGAAAACAAAAATAACCAGCTCCAGATTGAGCTGAAAGAAGAAGTGGCTCAAGGAACGTATGCTAATCTCGCGATAATCACTCACTCTACTTCAGAGTTTGTTATCGACTTTGTACGCATCATGCCGGGATTGCCGAAAGCCAACGTGCAGTCACGTATCGTGATGACTCCCGAACATGCAAAACGCTTGATGTATGCGTTGCAAGATAACGTTAACAAGTACGAAAAGAATTTTGGTCCGATTCGTATGCCGGAAGAACAGCAACAGGGCGGTAAGACTTTTGTTCCGCCTTTGAGCGATTTCAAGGGTGAAGCATAACGTTTTGCTTATAGAATATGCGGTATTTGCCATTCCGTTTTCTTTGGATGCAAAGAAAGCGGAATGGCTTTTTTTGTGGGTAAGGGGTGTTCCGGTGTTACTCAGAGGTGCTTCCTATTTGAAGCACTTGGTCTTCAAATTCATCGCGCGGACATCGTGCCTTGTTCCTCAACTTGGTGCGCGTATTATAGATGGTGCTTACCGAACACCGCAGGAAACTGGCAATCTTCCCGCTATCGTTGATACCCAGTCGCAGCAGGGCATATATGCGCAGTTCCTTGTTCATCAGGCTGCCGGCTTTCGGGGTGATTTGTTCGCCTTCACGCAGCAGTTCATTGAAGTCGGTTACAAACGTAGGGTAGAGGTTGAGAAATATACTGTCGAAATGTTCGTAAAGCGAGTTCAATTCTTTATCGATAACCGTAGTCGATTTGGTCTGTTTGATTAATGTTTCGTAATGGCGGTTGATGGCAAGTTTATAGATTTCGTTCTGGTATTGCCCCATCTTGTCGATGTAGTTAGAACAGAGGTCGAAGAACTGGGCGATATATCGTTCTTTGATGGTATTGATTTCCTGCAGTTGCTGATTGCGGCCGTTCAGCATTTGGTTGGTTTCCTTCAGCGAGCGACTTAACTCTTTCAGCTTGTCATTACTTTGGGTCAGTTCTTCTTTCATCCGCAAAGTCTTTCTCATTTGTTTGTAAGTAAGACAAACCAATATGGCCAGTGCGCCGGCGAGCAAGCACACCACTGTAAGATATATGGTGAGGTTTGTCCGCACTTTGGTCTGTTCCGTTTTATAAGCAGAGTTGATGATAGAGTAGAACGGGTGCATCTGGAGGGCACGGAAATGGATGCCGGAGGCGGCTGCATCTTCTATGGCCGATTGACTGAAACGGAAGGCTTGGTCTAAGTTATTTTCTTGGTAAGCTATCATGGCAAGCGATTGAAGTGAGACCGTTTCACGTGTGGCGTTTTGAATGTCGGCAATGGCAGATAACATGAAATATTTTTTTTCTTCCTCTCGGTTCCCCAATCCCCGGTAAGCGTATGCGATACCACAAGTTATCATCGCATACTCGGGAGTTCCCACCTGTTCAGTCGCAAGTAAGTTAGTCAGTAGCTTTTCTGCTTTTTCCGGATTCGTTTCCATGAGTCTGAACCCCTGTTCTAATCTGGCGTTAACCGATGTGGGCAGGGATGCCGTCAGTATCGAGTCTTGATATATTCTGCATTGCTGGCGGGCGTAAGGGGTGTTTCCCGTCGAGATGGCATAATATTCCCAAAAGCGGTAATAAGCATTATAGTACGCAGCTTTCAGGTCGGCAGGAAGTTTTATCGTCTGGAGTCGTTTTAAGATTTCCTCTGCTTCGCGGTATTTCCCGCACATTGAGTAAAGCAATGAGAGTTTCAGGCAGGAGTCGTATTCAGCATGTTCTTTCCCTAACGCCACGGCTATTTCGATATTCCTTTGAATGTATCGTGCGGCCGAATCAGTATTGAATTTCTGGTATTTTTCGTAGAGGGTTGCGTTTATCTCGTATTCTTCTCCGATAGAAAGTGTAGAATCTTTTAGCGTCTGCTTGATACTTTCTATCTGCTTTTCTTTCAGTGCAACGTAATATTGCTTCTGTTCGAGTATGGCGTTGAGCGAATCCGATAGCGTTTTCAGGTCGTTCTCTCCCGAAGCGCATAGCGGAAATAATAGTAGTATTGCCAATAAGTATTGCTTTATCATAGCTCTTGATTTTTAACAAAGATGTCCGCTGTCAAAAGTACGAATTATTTTGTTTATATGTAAGCTATAAGCCGGAAAAGTCTGCAAAATATCTTTTAAGCAATCTACTCTTTTTTTGTTGTAATTTTTATTAAAATATTGTGTGTCAGCTTGTTTTTTCTCTCAACAATCTACTACTTTGTATTTAGTTTGAAGAGATAGGCTTTTGTTTCTTATTTTTGCAATAAAAGCCTTCGGGAACCGTAAACACATTGTTTTATTTAAAAAGATTTTATTATGAATACACTACTCTTTTTGGGTTCTATCGGAACGTCGGAGATTCTTCTGATTGTTTTTATCGTACTGTTGCTGTTCGGCGGTAAAAAAATACCGGAATTAATGCGCGGAATAGGTAAAGGCGTAAGAAGTTTTAAAGAAGGCGTGAATGGAATAGAAAAAGACATTAACAAAGACATCAACGTTGACGAACCGAATCCGGGAACGACGCAAGGCGTGGAAAAGAAATAATATTTCAGTGTAGAGGAGATTAGGTATGGCAGAGCAGTCGGAAATGTCTTTTTGGGATCATCTGGAAGCCCTCCGGTGGATGTTAATAAGGGTATTGGTGGCATGGGGAATCTTTATGTTGCTGGGATTCATGTTTATACCCTATTTGTTCGACCACGTGGTGATGGCTCCGTGTAGCAATGATTTTTTTCTTTACCGTTGGATTGCAGAAGCGGGAACGGCTTTCAGCCATTGGACGGAACAGGAAACAGGAGTTGCATTTTCGATGTTGCCTGATTTTATCGGCAAACCTTTCCGCGTAGATGTGATAAACATCAAGCTGGCTTCACAATTTTTTATTCACATGTCGTTGTCGTTCTGGCTGGCGTTGCTCATCACCTTCCCTTATCTTGTTTATGAGGTGTGGAAATTTGTTTGTCCGGCTCTGTACGACAATGAAAAGAAAGGGGTGAGATGGGCGTTCGTGTTTGGGACGGTCATGTTTTTCATAGGCTGTGTGGTAGGCTATTCTGTGGTGTTTCCCTTGACGCTGCGTTTTTTATACTCGTATGAGTTGAGTCCGAATATCTCCAATCAGTTGTCGTTGGATTCGTATATGAGTTATTTCCTGATGCTGATTTTTATGATGGGCATTATGTTCGAATTGCCATTGCTGTCGATGTTGTTGTCGAAACTTGGCATTTTAAACCGCAGCTTTTTCAAGAAGTACCGTCGCCATGCCGTGGTGGTACTGATGGTGGTGGCGGCTGTCATAACGCCTTCGTCAGATCCTTTTACACTTATGGCTGTATTTATACCTATATATATATTATGGGAAATAAGCGCGTTTCTGGTCAAGCCAGAAGTAAAAACCGAAAATTAATATAAGAGCCTGTTTGAATTTTCTGATAAAGTAATTTCGTTTAAATGGGCTCTGAGGCACAAACAATCTTCTTTGTTAAATTATGAAAAATACAAAAATCAGGGTAGGGCTTATAGGCCTCGGCAGAATGGGCAGGTTTTATCTGGACGAAATGAAAAAGAGCGGCAGATGGGATGTGGCATACATTTGCGACATCAGTCCCCGTTCACGTGAAGTGGCGAAGGAACTTTCGCCCGAATCTCGGATAGTAGACGATGAAAATATTGTGTTCGAGGATGAAAGCGTTCAGGCAGTGGGACTGTTTACGCTGGCTAATAACCGGAAAGAGCAGATAGAAAAGGCACTCCGTTACGGGAAACACATTTTGTCGGAGAAACCGATAGCTGACACCATTGAACGCGAATGGGAAGTTGTCGGCATGACTGAACATTCAGACCGAATAGCTACGGTTAACTTGTATCTCCGTAATTCATGGTATCATCAGCAGTTGAAAGCATTTGTCGAGGCAGGCGAATTGGGTGAGCTGGCTATTATTCGTGTTTGTCACATGACACCCGGTTTGGCTCCCGGCGAAGGACACGAGTACGAAGGACCTGCTTTCCACGATTGCGGTATGCACTATGTAGACATCGCCCGCTGGTATGCCGGATGCGATTATAAGACATGGCACGCACAGGCTATCGACATGTGGAGCTACAAGGAACCGTGGTGGCTGCAATGCCACGGCACGTTCCAGAATGGCATTGTGTTCGATATCACGCAAGGTTTCGTCTACGGACAACTTTCTAAAGACCAGACTCATAATTCATACGTTGACTTGATAGGGACGAAAGGAATCGCCCGTATGACGCACGATTTTAAGACGGCGGTTGTTGAACTTCATGGGGTTAATCAGACTTTGCGGATAGAGAAACCCTTTGGTGGGAAAAACATCGATGTGCTGTGTAATCGGTTTGCCGATAGCATTTTGGCAGGCGAAGCGTCTCCGCTGCTTCCCAAGATGCGTGATTCTGCACTTGCATCGGAATATGCATGGAAGTTCTTGGCAGACGCCAAATCGCACGACCTGCCTGCCATTGGCACTTTGGAAACCTTAGAAGAAATTCGCGAACGCAGGCGTACGATGAAAAACGGCTATGGCCTGTTGCCAAACAGATAGATGAATCAATCGGGGAACACATAAAATAAAGATATAGGCAATCATTAACTTTTTATATTAACTTTAAATGTAAGATTATGTCAAACGTTTCAAGAAGAGATTTTCTGAAAACGGGAGCTGCGGCGCTTGCCGGCATAACCATTGCTCCCAGTTCTATTTTAGGTAAGAGTTTCGGGCATGTAGCACCTTCAGACAAGCTGAACATTGCGGCTGTCGGTATCGGTGGAATGGGTCATGCCAACATTTTGCATGTGAAAGATACGGAAAATATCGTAGCGTTGTGTGACGTTGACTGGAAGTATGCCAAAGGTGTATTTGATGAATTTCCGAATGCAAAAAGATATTGGGACTACCGGAAGATGTACGACGAAATGGGCAAGTCGATTGATGCGGTTATCGTAGCAACGGCCGACCATACACATGCCATCATTACCGCTGATGCTATGACGATGGGTAAACACGTATATTGCCAGAAACCGCTGACACACTCGGTATACGAATCACGTTTGCTGACCAAGCTCGCGGCTTCTACGGGTGTGGCTACGCAAATGGGTAATCAAGGCTCATCGGATGAAGGAACCGATTTGGTTTGCGAATGGATTTGGAACGGAGAAATAGGTGAGGTGACGAAAGTAGAATGTGCTACCGACCGTCCGATTTGGCCGCAGGGGTTGAATGCCCCCGAAAAAGAAGAGCGTATCCCCAAAACCCTGAACTGGGATTTGTTTACCGGCCCTGCAAAGATGAATCCGTATAGTTCGATTTATACACCGTGGAACTGGCGTGGATGGTGGGATTACGGAACCGGTGCGCTGGGCGACATGGCGTGTCATATTCTGCACCAACCGTTTAAAGCCTTGCATTTGAAATACCCGACAAAGGTAGAAGCGTCTTCCACCTTGTTGCTGAACGCTTGTGCTCCACAGGCACAACATGTGAAAATGATTTTCCCGGCTCGTGACAATATGCCGAAAGTAGCCATGCCGGAAGTAGAAATACATTGGTACGATGGAGGCATGATGCCCGAACGTCCGAAAGGTTTCCCGGCTACCATGCAGCTGATGCAAAGCGGTGGCGGTCTGACTATTTTCCACGGAACCAAAGACACGCTGATATGCGGTTGCTACGGTGAACATCCGTTCTTGCTTTCCGGTCGTGTTCCGAATGCGCCGAAAGTATGCCGTCGTGTACCGAATGCGATGTCGGGTGGTCATGAAAAAGATTGGGTGCGTGCATGTAAAGAAAGTCCCGAATCGCGTGTAAAGACCAAATCCGACTTCTCGGAAGCAGGTCCGTTGAATGAAATGGTAGTAATGGGTGTATTGGCTGTACGTCTTCAGGCATTGAACCGCACGTTGGAATGGGACGGCGAGAATATGAGATTCACGAATATCGGTGATGATGAAACCATAAAGACTTGCATTAAAGACGGCTTTACGATTCACGATGGGCATCCTTCATTCAACAAAACATGGACAGAGCCGGTTAATGCGCGTGCTTTCGCTGAAGAATTGATTAAGCATCAGTATCGTACCGGTTGGAATTTGCCGGATATGCCCCGATAAAATAACACAGAAGTATAATTCATCATTAAAAATAATAATATCATGAAAAAAGTATTTTACACATTGACCTGTTTGGTTATTACAGGTGCATTGACCGCATGTGGCGGAGGAAACAAGAAAGCTGCTGAAACAACTGCAGAAGAAGCACCCACAACTCAAATGTTGTCTTACTCTAAATCAATGAAAGCTGCTGAAACAGACAGCTTGTCACTGCCGGTAGATAAAGACGGGTATATCACGATTTTCGATGGTAAGACTTTCAACGGATGGAGAGGCTATGGAAAAGACAATGTGCCTTCTCGCTGGGTTATCGAAGATGGTTGCATCAAATTTAACGGCAGCGGAGGCGGTGAAGCTCAGACTGCGGAAGGTGGCGACTTGATTTTCGCTCACAAGTTCAAAAACTTTGAGTTGGAATTGGAATGGAAAATCTCTAAGGGCGGTAATTCCGGTATCTTGTATTTGGCTCAGGAAGTCACATCCACAGATAAAGACGGAAAGGAAGTTTTGGAACCGATTTACATTTCAGCTCCGGAGTTTCAGGTATTGGATAATGCAAACCATCCTGATGCGAAATTAGGTAAGGATAATAACCGTCAGGCAGCTTCATTATACGACATGATTCCGGCTGTTCCGCAAAACGCAAAACCTTTCGGAGAATGGAACACAGCTAAAATCATGGTATATAAAGGTACGGTAGTGCACGGACAAAATGGAGAAAACGTTTTGGAATACCATTTGTGGACTCCGCAATGGACGGAGATGCTTGAAAACAGTAAGTTCAGTAAAGAAAAATGGCCGTTGGCATTCGAATTGCTGAATAATTGCGGCGGTGAAAATCATGAAGGTTTCATCGGATTGCAAGACCACGGCGATGATGTTTGGTATCGTAACATTCGTGTGAAAATCTTGGATTAATCATAGCCTATGAAAAGTCGTCTTCTTTATCTATGCCTGTTTGTTGCTTTGGGAGTGATATGCTCTCAATGTACAAAGGTAGAACAAAGTGAAAAAGTGACTAAAAAGGAAGTGTCCATCCAACTTTATTCAGTCAGAAGTCTGTTGGATGGGGTGAATAAGGATGGGCAACCTTCATCTGAATACATGGACGTGCTGAACAAATTGGCTCAAATGGGATATACCAGCGTGGAGGCAGCCAATTATGCTGACGGAAAGTTTTACGGGAGAAGTCCGGAAAATTTCCGGAAAGATGTTGAAAGTACCGGAATGGAAGTCTTGTCTTCTCATTGCAGTCGTATGTTGACAGCCGAAGAACTGACTTCCGGAGACTTGACCGAAGCCTTGAAATGGTGGGATACATGCATTGCTGACCATAAAACCGCAGGAATGAAGTACATCGTGTTTCCGTGGCTCGGTGTACCTGAGACAGTAAAAGACTTGGCTCTGTATTGTCGTTATTTTGATGAAATTGGCAAGCGTTGTAAAGAGGCAGGAATCCTTTTCGGGTATCATAACCACGCACATGAGTTTCAGAAAGTAGAAGATAAAGAGGTGATGTACGACTACATGCTTCAACACACCAATCCCGAATACGTATTCTTTCAAATGGATGTGTATTGGACCGTGCGTGGGCAAAACAGTCCGGTAGATTATTTCCATCAATATCCCGGACGCTTTAAGATGCTCCACATCAAAGACCATCGGGAAATCGGGCAGAGCGGCATGGTAGGTTATGATGCCATATTCGGGAATACCGATGTGGCAGGAACACAAGATCTTGTAGCCGAAATAGAAAATTACAGCACTTCTGATGTCCTGAAAAGTGTTAAAGAAAGTTTGGATTATTTGCTGGAAGCTCCGTTTGTAAAGGCATCTTATCGCAAATAACCTCATAAAAGCTCTATAAAAAGAAGTCCATCATTCCAAAAAATGGGATGATGGACTTTTTTGTTAGAAAACTGTTTGTCAATTAAAAAGTTATTTGTAATTTTGCAGCCCGAAATGTATAGTTTCGACAAGGATTGGAAAAACAATAAACAATATAATAATAATTAAAAATCAAACAAAATGCCTACTATTCAACAGTTAGTAAGAAAAGGAAGAAAGGTTTTGGTTGACAAGAGTAAATCTCCGGCGCTGGATTCATGTCCGCAGAGACGTGGTGTGTGCGTGCGTGTTTACACTACAACTCCGAAAAAACCGAACTCAGCAATGCGTAAAGTTGCCCGTGTACGTCTGACAAACTCTAAGGAAGTGAACTCTTATATTCCGGGAGAAGGTCACAACTTGCAGGAGCACTCAATCGTATTGGTACGCGGTGGTCGTGTGAAAGACCTTCCGGGTGTACGTTATCACATCGTTCGCGGTACATTGGATACTGCCGGTGTAGCAGGACGTACGCAAAGACGTTCAAAATACGGCGCTAAGCGTCCGAAACCGGGACAAGCAGCTCCGGCAGGAAAGGGTAAGAAATAATAAACCTGCCGAGTCAATCCTTTAGAAAAGACTTTTATTAATTTCGTTTTGGTTTGCAGGAAAGGCTTTAAGGTTGAGTAAATGCTTCGGAGGAAGCGTTGAAGAAAACAAAAATGCAGCCCCAAACTTAAACATTATTATCAAACAAAATGAGAAAAGCAAAACCTAAAAAACGTGTGATCCTGCCGGATCCGGTATTCAATGAACAGAAGGTTTCAAAATTCGTGAATCATCTGATGTATGACGGTAAAAAGAATACTGCTTACGAAATCTTCTACAATGCACTGAAAGCAATTGAAAACAAACTTCCGGGTGAAGAAAAATCAGCTTTGGATGTTTGGAAAAAAGCTTTGGATAATGTAACTCCGCAACTGGAAGTTAAATCTCGCCGTATCGGTGGTGCAACTTTCCAAGTTCCGACTGAAATTCGTCCTGAACGTAAGGAATCGATTTCAATGAAAAACTTGATTTCTTTTGCCCGCAAACGTGGCGGTAAGTCAATGGCAGACAAATTGTGTGCTGAAATTCTTGACGCTTACAACGAACAGGGTGGAGCATTTAAACGTAAGGAAGACATGCACCGTATGGCTGAAGCTAACCGTGCATTCGCTCACTTCAGATTCTAATCAATCAAGTATAACAATAAATTAAAGAAGGAAACAAAATGGCTAAACATGATTTGCATTTGACCCGTAACATCGGTATCATGGCGCACATCGACGCCGGTAAGACTACGACTTCTGAACGTATTCTGTTCTATACCGGTTTGACTCATAAAATCGGTGAAGTTCATGATGGTGCGGCTACGATGGACTGGATGGAGCAGGAACAAGAGCGTGGTATTACCATTACTTCGGCTGCTACAACCACATATTGGAACTATGCAGGTAATAAGTATAAAATCAACTTGATTGATACTCCGGGACACGTGGACTTTACTGCAGAAGTTGAACGTTCATTGCGCGTGCTTGACGGTGCAGTGGCAACTTATTGTGCGGTAGGTGGCGTTGAACCTCAGTCAGAAACCGTATGGCGTCAGGCTGATAAATATAATGTGCCTCGTATCGGTTATGTAAATAAGATGGACCGTTCAGGTGCCGACTTCTTTGAAGTGGTTCGCCAGATGAAAGACGTGTTAGGCGCTAATCCGTGTCCTGTAGTAATTCCTATCGGTGCAGAAGAAAACTTCAAAGGGGTAGTAGACCTGATTAAGATGAAAGCTATCCTGTGGCACGATGAAACGATGGGTGCTGATTACGACGTAGAGGAAATCCCGGCAAATCTGTTGGCTGAAGCAGAAGAGTGGAGAGGCAAAATGTTGGAAAAAGTTGCCGAGTTCGACGATGCGCTGATGGAAAAATACTTCGAAGATCCTGAAACGATTACCGAAGAAGAAATCTTGCGTGCGTTGCGTGCCGGAACTTTGAAGATGGAAATCGTTCCGATGTTGTGTGGCTCTTCATTCAAGAACAAGGGTGTTCAGACTTTGCTGGATTATGTGTGTGCATTCTTGCCGTCGCCGATGGATACTCCGAACATTGTCGGTACAAATCCGAATACAGGTGCTGAAGAAGACCGCAAACCGGATGAAAACGAAAAAACTGCGGCTTTGGCATTTAAGATTGCCACTGACCCGTATGTAGGACGTTTGACATTCTTCCGTGTTTATTCAGGTAAGGTTGAAGCTGGTTCTTATATCTACAACTCTCGCTCTGGTAAAAAAGAACGTGTTTCTCGTTTGTTCCAGATGCACTCAAACAAACAGAATCCGGTAGAAGTAATCGGAGCAGGAGATATTGGTGCCGGTGTTGGATTTAAGGATATCCGTACAGGCGATACGCTGTGTGATGAAACAGCTCCTATCGTTCTTGAATCTATGGACTTCCCTGAACCGGTTATCGGTATCGCTGTTGAGCCTAAGACTCAGAAAGACCTTGATAAACTTTCTAATGGTTTGGCTAAATTGGCAGAAGAAGACCCGACATTTACAGTTCGTACCGACGAACAGACAGGTCAGACGGTTATCTCTGGTATGGGTGAGCTTCACTTGGATATCATCATTGACCGTTTGAAACGTGAGTTCAAAGTAGAATGTAATCAAGGTCGCCCGCAGGTTAACTATAAGGAAGCAATTACGAAGACTGTTGAACTGCGCGAGGTTTATAAGAAGCAGTCTGGTGGTCGTGGTAAGTTCGCCGATATTATTGTAACCGTAGGTCCGGTTGATGAAGACTGGAAGCAAGGTGGTCTGCAATTCATTGATGAAGTGAAGGGTGGTAATGTGCCTAAGGAATTTATTCCTTCTGTACAGAAAGGTTTCCAAACAGCTATGAAGAATGGTGTTTTGGCAGGCTTCCCGCTCGATTCATTGAAGGTTGTGTTGAAGGATGGTTCTTTCCACCCGGTAGACTCTGACCAGTTGTCTTTCGAAATCTGTGCAATCCAAGCCTACAAGAATGCGTGCGTGAAGGCAGGACCGGTATTGATGGAGCCCATTATGAAGCTGGAAGTTGTAACTCCGGAAGAAAACATGGGTGATGTTATCGGTGACTTGAACAAACGCCGTGGTCAGGTAGAAGGTATGGAAACCAGCCGTTCTGGTGCTCGTATCGTTAAAGCAATGGTTCCGCTGGCAGAAATGTTCGGTTATGTAACAGCTTTGCGTACGATTACTTCAGGTCGTGCTACGTCTTCAATGACTTATGATCATCATTCACAGGTTTCAAGCTCTATCGCTAAGACTGTGTTGGAAGAAGTTAAAGGTCGCGTAGACTTGGTATAACAATAGAAAATTTGAAGCTGATGAGGGTTAGCGAATGACTCTTAACCCTCATGCTTCATTTATTTATAACATTTAATTATTTAATAAATAACACATGAGTCAGAAAATCAGAATTAAACTGAAATCTTACGATCACAACTTGGTAGACAAGTCAGCTGAAAAGATTGTAAGAACTGTGAAGGCTACGGGTGCTATTGTAAGTGGTCCGATTCCATTGCCGACACACAAGCGTATTTTTACCGTAAACCGTTCGACTTTCGTTAACAAAAAGTCACGTGAACAGTTTGAATTGTCTTCTTACAAACGGCTGATCGACATTTATAGCTCAACTGCAAAAACAGTAGATGCTTTGATGAAATTGGAATTGCCGAGTGGAGTAGAAGTAGAAATTAAAGTTTAATGAATTAAAATTTAATTGAAATGCCAGGATTATTAGGAAAGAAAATCGGAATGACATCCGTTTTCAGTGCTGATGGCAAAAATGTGCCATGCACTGTTATCGAAGCTGGTCCTTGTGTAGTTACTCAGATTAAGACTGTAGAAAAAGATGGCTATGCTGCCGTTCAGGTAGGTTTCCAAGACATGAAAGAGAAACATACTACCAAACCGTTGATGGGTCATTTTAAAAAGGCAGGAGTAACTCCTAAGAGACACTTGGCCGAGTTCAAAGATTTCTCAGAGGAATTGAATTTAGGTGACACTATTACCGTAGAACTGTTCAACGATGCAGCTTATGTTGATGTTGTTGGTACTTCTAAAGGTAAAGGTTTTCAGGGCGTAGTAAAACGTCATGGATTCGGTGGTGTGGGTCAGACTACTCACGGTCAGCACAACCGTGCCCGTAAACCGGGTTCTATCGGTGCATGTTCATACCCTGCAAAAGTATTCAAAGGAATGCGTATGGCAGGTCACATGGGCGGCGACAGAGTAACAACTCATAACTTGCAGGTATTAAAAGTAATTCCTGAACATAACTTGCTGTTGATTAAGGGTTCTGTTCCGGGTTGCAAAGGTTCAATCGTATTAATTGAGAAATAATGGAAGTTAACGTATTAAATATCAAGGGTGAAGATACCGGAAGAAAAGTGGCTTTGAATGAAGCTGTTTTCGGAATCGCTCCGAATGACCACGCTATCTATCTGGACGTAAAGCAGTACATGGCTAACCAACGTCAAGGAACTCATAAGTCTAAAGAAAGAAGCGAAATCAGCGGGTCTACGCGTAAATTAGGACGTCAGAAAGGTGGCGGCGGTGCACGTCGCGGTGATATTAATTCTCCGTTGTTGGTAGGCGGTGCTCGTGTTTTTGGTCCGAAACCTCGTGACTATGGCTTCAAACTTAACAAGAAAGTTAAAGTTTTGGCTCGTAAGTCAGCATTGTCTTATAAGGCTCAGGCTAATAACATCGTAGTTGTTGAAGACTTCTCTTTTGAAGCTCCTAAAACAAAAGATTTTGTAAATGTTGTGAATAATCTTAAAGTAGCTGGCAAAAAGCTGCTTATGGTTTTGCCTGAAGCAAATAAAAACGTATATTTGTCGGCTCGTAATTTGGAGCGCACTAATTTGGCGATAGCTTCTGCACTGAATACATACGCTGTATTGAATGCGGAAACTCTTGTCGTTACAGAACGTGCTTTGAAAGCTATCGAGGAAACCTTAGTTAAATAAAAGGAGGCAGAAGTAATATGGGAATGATTATTAAACCGTTGGTTACGGAGAAAATGACGAAGTTGACCGATAAACTCAATCGTTTTGGGTTTATTGTTCGTCCTGACGCTAACAAATTGGAAATTAAGCGTGAAATCGAGGCTTTATATAATGTGACTGTTCTTGCTGTAAATACGATGCGTTATGCAGGCAAGAATAAGACTCGTTATACAAAATCGGGTCTTATCAAAGGACGTACAAATGCTTATAAGAAAGCGATTGTTACGTTGAAAGAAGGTGATACTATTGATTTTTATAGCAATATTTAAGTAGAAGATGGCAGTACGTAAATTTAAGCCCACGACACCGGGGCAGAGACACAAAATTATTGGTACTTTTGAAGAAATTACTGCATCGGTACCAGAAAAATCTCTTGTATATGGAAAACGTTCTACGGGTGGCCGTAACAATGTAGGAAAAATGACCATGCGCTATATCGGTGGCGGTCACAAGAGAAAATATCGTGTTATTGATTTTAAGAGAAATAAAGACGGTGTTCCGGCAGTGGTTAAAACAATTGAATACGATCCGAATCGTTCGGCTCGTATCGCTTTGTTGTTTTATGCTGACGGTGAAAAACGATATATTATTGCTCCTAATGGATTACAGGTAGGTAGCACAATATTGTCTGGGGCAGATGCGGCGCCTGAGATTGGTAACGCTCTTCCTTTGGAGAATATCCCTGTAGGTACGGTGATTCATAATATTGAATTGCGTCCGGGACAAGGTGCTGCTTTGGTAAGATCGGCTGGAAATTTTGCTCAGTTGACTTCTCGTGAAGGTCAGTATTGTGTGATTAAATTGCCTTCTGGTGAGGTAAGAAAAATCTTGAGCTCTTGTAAGGCTACTATCGGTAGTGTTGGTAATTCTGACCATGCTTTGGAGGCTTCAGGTAAGGCTGGACGCTCTCGCTGGTTAGGACGTCGTCCGCACAACCGTGGTGTGGTTATGAACCCTGTTGATCACCCGATGGGTGGTGGTGAAGGACGTGCTTCTGGAGGACACCCGAGATCACGCAAAGGTTTGTATGCTAAGGGCTTGAAGACAAGAGCACCTAAGAAGCAATCTTCTAAGTATATTATTGAGAGAAGAAAGTAATAACTGATTAATTGAGTAAATTATGAGTCGTTCATTAAAAAAAGGTCCATATATTAATGTAAAACTGGAAAAGAAGGTGCTGGCTATGAATGAAAGCGGCAAGAAATCAGTTGTTAAGACTTGGGCTCGAGCTTCAATGATTTCGCCTGATTTCGTAGGGCATACTATTGCAGTTCATAACGGAAACAAATTTATTCCTGTTTACGTTACTGAAAACATGGTTGGACATAAGTTGGGTGAGTTTGCTCCAACGCGTACATTCCGTGGTCATGCTGGTAACAAGAAAAAATAATAGCAGGATACTTTAAATTGAAATAATAAAGTAATAAATATAATGGGAGCAAGAAAAAGAATATCGGCTGAAAAAAGAAAAGAAGCCCTTAAAACCATGTATTTTGCAAAATTGCGAAATGTGCCTACTTCTCCGCGTAAAATGCGTCTCGTGGCTGACATGATTCGCGGTATGGAAGTAAACCGTGCACTTGGCGTTTTGAAATTCTCTTCAAAAGAGGCTTCTGCAAGAGTGGAAAAACTGTTGCGCTCTGCTATTGCTAATTGGGAACAGAAAAACGAACGTAAAGCTGAAGACGGCGAATTGTTTGTATCTAAGATTTTTGTTGATGGAGGAGCAACTCTGAAAAGAATGAGACCGGCTCCGCAGGGTAGAGGTTACAGAATTCGCAAACGTTCAAATCATGTGACTTTGTTCGTTGATTCTAAAAATACTAATGATAAAAATTAAGAGTAGATGGGACAGAAAGTTAATCCGATAAGCAACCGTTTAGGAATTATCAGAGGATGGGATTCTAACTGGTACGGTGGCAAAAATTATGGCGATGCTTTGGTTGAAGATAGCAAGATTCGTAAGTATCTGAGCGCCAGACTTGCAAAAGCCAGCGTTTCAAGAATTGTTATTGAACGTACGCTGAAATTGGTGACAATTACTGTTTGTACTGCTCGCCCGGGAATTATCATTGGTAAAGGTGGTCAAGAAGTTGATAAGTTGAAAGAAGAGTTGAAGAAGATCACCGATAAGGATATCCAAATTAATATATTCGAAGTAAAAAGACCGGAACTTGACGCAGTGATTGTTGCTAATAATATTGCGCGTCAGGTTGAAGGCAAGATTGCTTATCGTCGTGCTATTAAGATGGCTATTGCGAATACCATGCGTATGGGTGCTGAGGGTATCAAGGTGCTTATTTCTGGTCGTTTGAACGGAGCAGAAATGGCGCGTTCTGAAATGTATAAGGAAGGACGTACTCCGCTGCACACTTTCCGTGCTGACATCGACTATTGTCATGCAGAAGCGTTGACTAAAGTTGGTTTGTTAGGTATTAAGGTTTGGATTTGTCGTGGTGAGGTTTATGGAAAACGTGAATTGGCTCCAAACTTTACTCAAACAAAAGACAATGGCCGTGGCGGAAACGGTAACAATGGCGGAAAGAATTTCCGTAGAAAGAAAAACAACAATCGCTAACGAATTTGAATTTTAGGAATTATGTTACAACCGAAAAAGACAAAATTCAGAAGACAGCAGAAAGGTAGCGCGAAAGGCAATGCCCAGAGAGGTCATCAGTTGGCTTTTGGTTCATTTGGTATTAAGTCATTGCAAACGAAATGGATCACAGGTCGCCAAATTGAAGCAGCTCGTATTGCTGTAACAAGATATATGCAACGTCAAGGTCAGATTTGGATCCGTATATTCCCGGATAAACCTATTACTCGTAAGCCGGCAGACGTACGTATGGGTAAAGGTAAAGGTGCTCCGGAAGGTTTTGTGGCTCCTGTAACTCCGGGTCGTATATTGATCGAAGTAGAAGGTGTATCTTTTGATGTAGCAAAAGAAGCTCTGCGTCTTGCAGCTCAGAAACTTCCTGTTACTACTAAGTTTATTGTTAGACGTGATTACGACGCAAGTCAAAATGCTTAATGAATTATGAAGATTGCAGAAATTAGAGAATTAGCTACCAACGAATTGGCAGAAAGAGTTCAAACTGAAATCGCCAATTACAATCAGATGGTTTTAAATCATGCGATCTCTCCGTTGGAAAATCCTATGCAGATTGCGAAGTTGCGTCGGACGATTGCGCGTATGAAGGGTGAGTTGCGTCGGAGAGAACTTAACAAATAATAATGGTCCTCATGGAAGCTAGAAATTTAAGAAAAGAAAGAACGGGTGTTGTGGTTAGCAATAAAATGGACAAGACCATTACTGTTGCTGCTAAGTTTAAAGAGAAACACCCTATTTATGGAAAGTTCGTTTCTAAAACGAAGAAATACTATGCTCATGACGAAAAGAATGAATGTCAGATGGGTGATACCGTTCGCATTATGGAAACTCGTCCTTTGAGCAAAATGAAGAGATGGAGATTGGTTGAAATTATCGAAAGAGCTAAGTAATTATGATACAAGCAGAATCCAGACTTACAGTATGTGATAACAGCGGCGCAAAAGAAGCTCTTTGTATTCGTGTTTTGGGCGGTACAAAAAGACGTTACGCCTCTGTTGGGGATGTTATTGTTGTTGCTGTAAAAAGCGTTATCCCCTCAAGTGATATTAAAAAAGGTGCGGTATCTAAGGCCTTGATCGTGCGTACAAAGAAAGAGATTCGTCGTGCTGACGGCTCTTATATTCGTTTTGATGATAATGCTTGTGTTCTGTTGAACAACGCAGGCGAAATTAGGGGAAGTCGTATCTTTGGCCCGGTAGCGAGAGAATTGCGTGCTGTCAATATGAAAGTGGTTTCACTTGCACCTGAAGTACTTTAATTTTGTAAAAGATTTAAGTAATGAGTAAATTACATATTAAAAAAGGCGATACAGTTTATGTAAACTCCGGTGAAGACAAGGGGAAAACTGGCCGTGTGTTGAAAGTTCTCGTTAAAGAAGGACGTGCTCTGGTAGAAGGTATTAATATGGTATCAAAGCATACCAAACCTAATGCTAAAAATCCTCAGGGCGGTATTGTGAAGCAGGAAGCTCCTATTCACATTTCCAACTTGAATCCGGTTGATCCGAAAACGGGTAAACCGACTCGTATAGGTAGAAGAGAAAGTTCTGATGGAAGAACATTTGTTCGTTATGCTAAAAAATCAGGAGAGGAGATTTAATAATGAGTAATACTGCAAGCCTTAAGAAAGAATATGCAGAGCGCATTGCTCCTGCGTTGAAGAATCAGTTCCAATACTCTTCATCTATGCAGATCCCTGTTTTGAAAAAAATTGTTATTAATCAGGGTTTGGGTATGGCTGTGGCTGATAAGAAGATTATAGATGTTGCTATCAATGAATTGACTGCAATCACGGGTCAGAAAGCTGTTGCGACAGTATCTCGTAAAGATATCGCGAATTTCAAGTTGCGTAAAAAAATGCCTATCGGCGTGATGGTAACTTTGCGTCGCGAGAGAATGTACGAATTCCTTGAAAAATTGGTTCGTGTAGCTTTGCCGCGTATTCGTGACTTCAAAGGTATCGAAAGCAAATTCGACGGAAGAGGTAATTATACGTTGGGTATTCAGGAGCAAATAATTTTCCCTGAAATCAATATTGATAGCATTACGAAGATTCTCGGAATGAACATTACCTTTGTAACTTCTGCGCAAACAGACGAAGAAGGTTATGCTTTGTTGAAAGAGTTCGGTTTACCGTTTAAAAACGCTAAAAAAGATTGATAAGATATGGCAAAAGAATCAATGAAAGCTCGCGAAGTCAAGAGAGCTAAGCTGGTAGCCAAATATGCTGAAAAACGTGCTGCGCTGAAGAAGATTGTACGGACAGGGGATCCTGCAGAAGCTTTTGAAGCTGCTCAGAAATTGCAGTCTATTCCTAAGAACGCTAATCCGATTCGCTTGCATAACCGTTGTAAGTTGACTGGACGTCCGAAAGGTTATATGCGTCAGTTCGGAATTTCACGTATTCAGTTCCGTGAAATGGCCTCTAATGGTTTGATTCCGGGGGTAAAGAAAGCAAGCTGGTAATTTTTTATTATTAAATATTGTCAGGGTAGTCCTGATTAATTTAACAGTTAAATATATGACAGATCCAATCGCAGATTATCTCACTAGATTGAGAAATGCAATTAGTGCTAAGCACAGAGTAGTGGAAGTACCTGCTTCAAACTTGAAAAAGGAGATCACTAAAATCTTGTTTGAAAAAGGTTATATTCTGAACTACAAATTTGTAGAAGATGGTCCTCAGGGTACTATCAAAGTTGCTTTGAAGTATGATGCCGTTAATAAAGTTAACGCTATCAAGAAACTTGAAAGAGTATCTACTCCGGGTATGCGTAAGTATACCGGCTACAAAGACATGCCGAGAGTTATTAATGGATTAGGTATTGCTATTATATCTACTTCCAAAGGTGTGATGACAGACAAAGAGGCTTCAGCTTTGAAGATAGGTGGTGAAGTTCTTTGCTATGTATATTAATGTAGGAGGATAAGCAATGTCAAGAATAGGTAAATTACCCATTAGTATTCCTGCTGGAGTAACAGTTACTCTGAAGGATAACGTAGTAAACGTTAAAGGCCCTAAAGGTGAATTGAGCCAGTTTGTAAATCCCGCGATATCAGTAGAGGTTGCAGACGGTCATGTGGTGTTGAAAGAAGATGAAAATGCAATGCTTGATAACCCGAAACAGCGTCATGCTTATCATGGTTTGTATCGTGCTTTGATTCACAACATGGTAGTAGGTGTTTCTGAAGGTTACAAGAAAGAATTGGAGTTGGTAGGTGTTGGTTACCGTGCTTCAAATAATGGTAATGTTATTGATTTCGCATTGGGTTATACGCATAATATCTTTATGCAGTTACCGCCTGAAATCAAGGTCGAAACAAAATCAGAAAGAAACAAAAACCCACTTATTATATTGGAATCTTGTGACAAACAGTTGCTTGGTCAGGTTTGTGCAAAAATACGTTCTTTCCGTAAGCCGGAACCTTATAAAGGAAAAGGTATTAAATTTGTTGGTGAAGAGATTCGTAGAAAGTCTGGTAAATCAGCTGGCGCTAAGTAATTCACATAAAATCGTATAATTATGACAACAAAAATAGAAAGACGAATCAAGATTAAATATAGAGTACGCAATAAGATTTCAGGAACGTCTGAACGTCCGCGTATGAGTGTGTTTAGAAGTAATAAGCAGATTTATGTTCAGCTTATTGACGATTTGAGCGGTAGAACGTTGGCTGCTGCATCTTCTTTGGGCATGGAAGTTATGCCGAAAAAAGAACAAGCTGCTAAAGTTGGCGAACTGATCGCAAAAAAAGCTCAGGAAGCCGGTATTACGACTGTCGTATTCGACCGTAACGGTTACTTGTATCATGGGAGAGTAAAAGAAGTGGCTGATGCCGCTCGTAACGGTGGACTTAAATTTTAATGAATTATGGCAGTTTATAATAGAGTTAAGATCACTAATGATATAGAATTAAAGGATAGATTGGTTGCAATCAACCGTGTTACTAAAGTTACTAAAGGTGGTAGAACTTTCAGTTTCTCTGCTATTGTAGTAGTTGGTAATGAAGATGGTATCATTGGTTGGGGACTTGGTAAGGCAGGTGAAGTTACAGCAGCTATTGCAAAGGGTGTAGAATCTGCAAAGAAAAATCTGACTCGTGTTCCGGTTTTGAAAGGAACTGTTCCTCATGAACAATCTGCAAAATTCGGTGGTGCAAAGGTTTTCATTAAACCGGCTTCTACCGGTACTGGAGTTGTTGCTGGTGGTGCAATGCGTGCCGTTTTGGAAAGTGTAGGTATTACTGACGTTTTGGCAAAATCAAAAGGTTCGTCAAACCCGCATAATCTTGTTAAAGCTACCATCTTGGCTTTGAGTGAAATGAGAGATGCTCGCATGATTGCTCAAAATAGAGGTGTAAGTTTAGAAAAAGTATTTAGAGGATAAGGAGGATAAACACATGTCAACTATTAAGATCAAACAGATAAAAAGTAGAATTGGTGCTCCGAAAGATCAGAAGAAGACTTTGGATGCATTGGGACTTCGTAAGATGAATCGTGTGGTTGAACACGAAGAGAATCCTTCAATTTTAGGTATGGTTGAAAAGGTGAGACACTTGGTTACCATCGTTAAGTAATAGTTATTTAAAGAATTTTGCAATATGAATTTAAATAGTTTACGTCCTGCAAAAGGTGCTGTCAAAACAAGAAAAAGAATTGGTCGTGGTGCTGGTTCTGGTTTAGGCGGTACTTCTACGAGAGGTCATAAAGGCGCAAAGTCAAGATCGGGTTATTCTAAGAAAATCGGTTTTGAAGGTGGTCAGATGCCTCTTCAGCGTCGTGTTCCGAAGTTTGGTTTCAAGAATATTAACCGTGTTGAATACAAAGCCATTAATCTTGATGTGGTACAGAAGTTAGCAGAAGCTAAAAATCTGTCTAAGGTCGGATTGAAAGACTTTATTGAAGCTGGTTTCATTTCTTCTAATCAATTAGTGAAAGTTCTTGGTAACGGTAGTTTAACTGCCAAACTTGAAGTGGAAGCAAACGCTTTCTCTAAAAGTGCGGTAGCTGCAATCGAAGCCGTTGGTGGTAATGCAGTAAAACTCTGATTCAATGAGAAAATCTATTGAAACATTAAAGAATATATGGAATATTGAGGATCTGAGAAAGCGGATCCTCATTACTATATTGTTTGTTGCAATCTACAGGTTTGGTTCGTACGTGGTTTTGCCCGGTATTGATCCTACTATGTTAACAAGATTGCATGAACAAACGAGTGAAGGCCTTCTTGCTTTGCTGAATATGTTTTCCGGTGGAGCTTTCTCTAATGCTTCCATCTTTGCATTGGGAATTATGCCTTATATTTCTGCGTCTATTGTGATTCAGTTGCTGGCTATTGCTGTTCCTTATTTCCAGAAACTTCAGCGTGAAGGAGAAAGTGGACGTCGTAAGATTAATCAGTATACACGTATCTTGACGATTATTATTCTGATTTTCCAGGCTCCTTCTTATTTGATAAATTTGAAAATGCAAGCAGGTCCTGCCCTTAATGCTTCATTAGATTGGACATTCTTTATTATTACTTCTACCATCATTTTGGCAGCAGGTAGTATGTTCATCTTGTGGCTTGGTGAGCGAATCACGGATAAAGGAATTGGTAATGGTATTTCATTGATAATTATGGTGGGTATCATTGCTCGTTTGCCTCAATCATTTTCCGGTGAATTTGTATCACGCTTAGCTTCTCCGGGAGCGGGTGGTATCATCATGTTCTTGATTGAACTTGTTTGCTTGCTTGCTGTAATAGCTGCTGCAATTTTATTGGTTCAGGGAGTTCGCAAGATTCCTGTACAGTACGCAAAAAGAATTGTAGGTAATAAACAATATGGAGGTGCTCGCCAGTACATTCCGCTGAAAGTAAATGCTGCAAACGTAATGCCTATCATTTTTGCTCAGGCAATTATGTTTATTCCTATTACGATTGTTGGATTTTCTAACATGGAAAGTGCAACGGGTGTGGCTCGTGCTTTGATTGACCATACCAGCTTTTGGTATAATCTGATTTTTGCAATTCTTATTATTGTATTTACCTATTTCTACACAGCTATTACGATTAATCCTAATCAGATGGCGGAAGATATGAAGAGAAATAACGGTTTCATTCCGGGGATAAAGCCGGGTAAAAGTACTGCCGATTACATCGATACGATCATGTCACGCATTACGTTACCGGGATCTATCTTCTTGGCTATTATTGCTATTTTACCTGCATTTGCAGGAGTCTTCGGAGTTCAGGCCGAGTTTGCTCAATTCTTCGGCGGAACATCGTTGCTGATTCTTGTAGGTGTTGTTCTTGATACGCTGCAGCAAGTTGAAAGCCACTTGTTGATGCGTCACTATGACGGTCTCTTGAGTTCGGGAAGAATAAGAGGACGTTCAGGAAATATAGGTGCATATTAAAATAATATCGAATGATATTTCTTAAGACAGATGATGAAATAGAGTTGCTTCGCCAAAGTAATCTCCTCGTGGGGAGAACTTTGGCCGAAGTGGCTAAAATGATAAAGCCGGGTGTAACAACGAAACAGCTGGATAAGGTAGCGGAAGAATTTATTCGCGATCATGGTGCTGTTCCTACTTTCAAGGGATTTCCTAATCCTTATGGCGGTCCTTTTCCGGGTTCGATTTGTGCTTCGGTTAATGAACAAGTTGTTCACGGAATCCCCAATGATATTCCTTTAAAGGAGGGTGATATTATCTCTGTTGATTGTGGCACGTATATGAATGGTTTCTGTGGTGATTCCGCCTATACTTTTTGTGTAGGAGAGGTTGCTCCGGAGATATTGGAACTGTTGAAAACAACCAAAGAAGCTCTTTATAAGGGAATTGAACAAGCTGTCCATGGCAAGCGTTTAGGTGATATTGGGTATGCCGTTCAGCAGCATTGTGAAGCTCATTCTTATGGTGTGGTACGTGAATTTGTCGGTCATGGTATTGGTAAAGAAATGCATGAAGACCCTCAAGTGCCTAACTATGGAAAGCGAGGAACAGGAACGATGTTGAAAAAAGGAATGTGCATCGCCATTGAGCCGATGATTACACAAGGTAATCGTCAAATTGTAATGGAAAGTGATAATTGGACGGTACGTACACGTGACCGTAAGTGGGCTGCCCATTTTGAACATACGGTGGCTATTGGTTTGGATAAAGCTGATATATTGTCATCATTTGAATTTATAGAACAAGTATTAGGAGATAAAGCAATTTAATATGGCAAAGCAATCTGCAATAGAACAAGATGGAGTTATCGTTGAAGCATTGTCGAATGCAATGTTTCGTGTTGAGCTGGAAAACGGACATGAGATTACCGCTCATATTTCTGGCAAAATGAGAATGCATTACATTAAAATATTACCCGGAGATAAGGTGAGGGTAGAGATGTCTCCCTATGATTTGTCAAAGGGACGAATTGTTTTTAGATATAAATAAAAGAAATATAAGATATGAAAGTAAGAGCATCATTAAAGAAACGTACGCCGGAATGCAAAATCGTTAGACGTAATGGCCGTTTGTATGTTATTAACAAGAAAAATCCTAAGTATAAACAACGTCAAGGATAATTTATTATTTTTGCAAAAAAAATAATCTTAGTATATGGCTATAAGAATAGTTGGTGTAGATTTGCCTCAGAATAAGAGAGGCGAGATTGCGTTGACATACATTTATGGTATCGGACGCAGTAGTTCAGCAAAAATTTTGGATAAAGCAGGTGTTGACCGTAGCCTGAAAGTTATGGAATGGACTGATGATCAGGCAGCTAAAATCCGTGAAATCATTGGTGCTGAATATAAAGTGGAAGGTGATCTTCGTTCAGAAATCCAATTGAACATCAAACGTTTGATGGATATTGGCTGTTATCGTGGCATACGCCACCGTTTGGGTCTGCCCGTTAGAGGTCAGAGCACCAAGAATAATGCTCGTACACGTAAGGGAAGAAAGAAAACCGTTGCAAATAAGAAAAAAGCTACTAAATAATAATTGTTAATATGGCAAAAAAAACAGTCGCAGCTAAAAAAAGAAATGTGAAGGTTGATGCTAATGGACAGTTGCACGTTCATTCTTCATTCAATAACATCATCGTTTCTTTAGCAAACAGTGAAGGTCAGATTATCTCATGGTCTTCAGCAGGTAAGATGGGATTTAGAGGTTCTAAGAAGAATACTCCTTATGCAGCGCAAATGGCCGCTCAGGATTGTGCAAAAGTAGCGTATGATCTTGGCCTGAGAAAGGTGAAGGCTTACGTAAAAGGACCGGGTAACGGACGTGAGTCTGCTATCAGAACTGTGCACGGTGCAGGAATTGAAGTTACTGAAATTATTGATGTAACTCCGTTGCCGCACAATGGTTGTCGTCCTCCGAAGAGAAGAAGAGTATAATAAAGGTAACCTATTTTAATTAGATGTAACTTGATTTTGTTAATAATGGATTGCATTTCCTTTCTGTAATCGCGGCTGCAACAAATTGAGTTCATGAGTAACAATTAAACATTAAAAAGAAATGGCTAGATATACTGGACCAAAAACAAGAATTGCACGTAAATTTGGTGAAGCAATCTTTGGAGCAGATAAAGTTTTATCTAAGAAAAACTATCCTCCCGGACAGCATGGAAATAACCGCCGTAGAAAAACTTCTGAATACGGTGTCATGCTGGCTGAAAAGCAGAAAGCAAAATATACTTACGGAGTATTGGAAAAACAATTCCGTAACATGTTTGAAAAGGCTGCAAGAATGAACGGTATTACCGGTGAACTTTTGTTGCAGGGCCTTGAATCTCGTTTAGACAACGTTGTGTTCCGTTTGGGTATTGCTCCGACACGTGCTGCTGCCCGTCAATTGGTCGGACATAAGCACATTACTGTAGATGGTAAAGTGGTTAATATTCCTTCATACGCAGTAAAACCGGGACAGTTGATAGGTGTTCGTGAGAGATCAAAGTCTTTGGAAGTTATCGCAAACTCATTGGCTGGTTTCAATCACAGCAAATATCCTTGGTTGGAATGGGATGAAAACTCTAAGACGGGTAAAATGTTGCATGTTCCTGAAAGAGCCGACATTCCTGAAAACATTAAAGAACACTTGATCGTTGAATTGTACTCTAAATAATAATTAATTTCATGGCGATATTAGCATTTCAAAAACCTGATAAAGTATTAATGTTGGAAGCGGATTCCAAATTCGGTAAATTTGAATTTCGTCCGCTGGAGCCCGGTTTCGGTATTACCGTAGGTAATGCTTTGCGCCGTATTCTTCTTTCTTCATTGGAAGGTTATGCTATCAATACGATTCGTATCGATGGTGTAGAACATGAGTTTGCTACCATTCCGGGAGTAAAAGAAGATGTTACTAACATTATCTTGAACCTGAAGCAAGTACGCTTCAAGCAAGTAGTTGAAGAATTTGAAAACGAAAAAGTAAGCATTACCGTTGAAAATTCTACTGAATTTAAGGCAGGTGATATTGGTAAATATTTGACCGGATTTGAAGTGTTAAATCCTGAATTAGTTATTTGCCATTTAGATTCAAAAACAACTCTTCAAATGGATGTTACAATTAACAAAGGTCGCGGATATGTTCCGGCTGATGAAAACCGTGAATTCTGCACCGATGTGAATGTAATTCCTATTGATTCTATTTACACTCCGATTCGTAACGTGAAATATGCGGTAGAAAATTACCGTGTAGAGCAAAAGACTGACTATGAAAAGTTGGTACTTGAAATTACGACGGATGGTTCCATTCACCCGAAGGAAGCACTGAAAGAAGCTGCTAAGATATTGATTTATCACTTCATGCTCTTCTCTGACGAAAAGATTACGTTGGAAACTGCAGATGCAGACGGCAATGAAGAATTCGATGAAGAGGTATTGCACATGCGCCAGTTGCTGAAGACCAAATTGGTTGATATGGATTTGTCAGTGCGTGCGTTGAACTGTTTGAAGGCTGCCGATGTGGAAACACTTGGCGATTTGGTTCAGTTCAATAAGACCGACCTGTTGAAATTCCGTAACTTCGGTAAGAAATCGCTCACGGAGCTTGATGATTTGCTCGAGAGTCTGAATCTGTCGTTTGGAACAGATATTTCTAAGTATAAATTAGATAAAGAATAAAACTAATGAGACATAATAAGAAATTTAACCATTTAGGTCGTACTGCTTCTCACAGAAATGCAATGCTGTCAAACATGGCATGTTCTTTGATTAAGCACAAAAGAATCACTACGACTGTTGCGAAGGCTAAAGCTTTGAAAAAGTTCGTTGAACCGCTGATTACAAAATCGAAGGATGATACCACGAACTCACGCCGTGTTGTATTCAGCTACTTGCAAGACAAGTTTGTTGTTACTGAACTGTTCAAAGAAATCTCTGTAAAGGTTGCAGATCGTCCGGGTGGTTACACTCGTATTATCAAGACCGGTCACCGTTTGGGAGACAACGCTGAAATGTGTTTCATCGAATTGGTTGACTATAATGAGAACATGGCTAAGACTGCTGCTAAGAAAGCAACTCGCACCCGTCGTTCTAAGAAATCTGCATCTGCTGTTGCTGCTGAAGCTACTGAAGCACCTGTTGCAGAAGCTACTGTTACAGAGGAAGCCCCTAAAGCTGAATAATTCTGTAAAACACTATATGATAAAAACCGAAGCTCGAAACGGGCTTCGGTTTTTTTATTGCTTAAACTGTCGTATCTTTGCCGGTAAAAGAGTGTGAGATGTTATTACCGTATTTGCATAAAGGGTTGATTGAAGCCGGATGTGATGAAGCCGGACGAGGATGTTTGGCAGGTGCTGTATATGCGGCTTCTGTTATTTTGCCTGCCGACTATAAGAATGAATTGTTAAACGATTCGAAAAAGCTGACAGAGAATCAGCGTTATAAACTCCGTGAGGTTATTAAGCGTGATGCTTTAGCTTGGGCGGTAGGTGTTGTCTTGCCGGAGGAGATAGATAAGATTAATATCCTGAATGCCTCTTTTTTAGCTATGCACCGTGCGATAGATCGGCTTGTTTTGCGTCCCCAACACTTGTTAATTGACGGAAACCGATTTAATCCCTATCCGGATATCCCACACACCACGGTTGTTAAAGGCGATGGCAAGTATCTCTCCATAGCTGCGGCATCGGTTCTCGCCAAGACCTATCGTGATGATTATATGAATCGGCTTCATGAAGAATATCCCATGTACGACTGGAAGGACAACAAGGGATATCCTACAAAGAAACACCGCGATGCCATTCACCGTTACGGTGTCACTCCTTATCATCGGATGAGTTTCAACTTGTTGGGTGACGGTCAGCTCTCTTTCGATTTCTAATACCCCGTTGGTAAAGACATTTCTTTTGTTTAAGGTTGTTGCATATTCTTGCGGCAACCTTTCTGTTTTTATGCGTTGGAAAAAAGACAGAAAGTGCCGTAATCTTGCCGTTGTCTTTATTGTTTTGATGGAGAAAAACATTCTTCCATCCCGGATATTTCAATTCCATTACATGTAATAATATTGTAACAGATTTCTTCCCCACAGGAGTTCTATACAGCGGGGCTTTACTATTTTCCCCTTATTTTGAACTATTTTCTCCCTTATCATCAATAAAAAATTCCAAATTTGCGTTAAGGGCTTCCAAAAAAGAAGTTTAAAAACCTCTGTTTGAAACCAAAGTAACCGAATTAGATAATCAAATCCTTATTATTAATTAACGAAAACTGAATTCTATGCTGAATGTACATTTATTACAGGAGGGGAAAATTATGAGGAAACTGTTCTTCGTAATGTTTCTGCTGAGCAGTACCTTGATTTTCGCGCAAAACAAGGTGACTGGAGTTGTGACCGATAAGTCGGGAATGCCGTTGATAGGTGTCAACGTGGTAGAAAAAGGTACTACGAATGGTAACATTACCGATGTCGACGGAAAGTATTCTATCGACGTACAGAATGGCAAAACGCTTGTATTCTCGTTCATTGGCTTTACGCCGCAAGAAGTGAAAGTAACGCAGCGGGTAATCAACGTTGTAATGAGCGAAGATACACAGACGCTGGATGAAGTCGTAGTAGTGGGTTACGGTAGTATGCAGCGTAAAGACGTTACAAGCTCTATTACCACAGTGAAGTCGGAAGATTTGAACATCGGTGTTTATTCAAATCCGGCTCAGTTGCTTCAAGGAAAGGTGCCGGGATTAACCATTACCCAAAGCAGTGACCCGAATGCTACTCCTTCTATTACGCTGCGCGGTGCGTCTACCATCCGTGAGGGAGCTGCCCAAGAACCTTACTACGTGATAGACGGTGTTCCGGGCATGTCGCTGTCGCTGGTATCGCCCGATGACATTGAGAGCATTGATGTGCTTCGCGATGCCTCTGCCACAGCCATCTACGGTTCGAAGGCTGCCAACGGTGTTATCATCGTTACAACCAAGAGAGGCAAGGCTGGACGCGCCCAAGTGAGCTACAATGGCTATGTTGCTATAGATAAGATTATGAAGAATTATGATATGATGAATGCCGACCAGCTTCGCAGTTACGCTGCGATGGGTGAGAATACGACGCTGCCCAACGATTTAGGTTATGATACGAACTGGGCCGATGAAGTAGAACGTGTAGGATTCAGCCATAATCATAATGTTTCGATTAGCGGAGGAAACGAGCATACGGTGTATAACGCCAGCATCAACTTCATGGATCAGCAAGGTACTATCCGGGGTACGGATATGGACCGTTTAATCGGGCGTGCTTTTGTTGAAACGAAAGCCTTGAAAGACCGTTTGACACTGTCGTTCAATTTGAATGCAAGTGTAACAAATCAGAATAATGTTCCCAGCGGAAATCCTGCCGATGCTCAGGGCTCAAGTATCTATGACGCGATGTACTATTATTCTCCGCTTGTTCCGGTGCGTAACGAAGACGGAAGCTGGTACGAAGATCCGGGTATCTCTCAAAACTATAACCCGGTAGCGCTGTATAGCGAGAATATCGACAAGACCGAGTCAAAACGTATTCAGGCAAATGCGAAGGCATCTTTAAAGATAATCGATGGTCTGGTGTATAATTTAAGCTTGGCTTATCAGAACGAGCAGTATAATTACAATAAGTATAATACGCATAACTCTCTGATTGCTAATAATATGAACGGTAGAGCCCAGCGTGCTTCGGTAACCAATAACAGAAAAGTGCTGGAAACTTATCTGAATTATGACAAAACGTTTAACGATGTTCATAAGTTGGGAGTCATGGCAGGATATTCATGGGAAGAAGGAAATGATAACGACGGTTTCCAGTTGACTACCTATGATTTCTATAACGATGCGCTGACTTATCACAACATGGGTATGGCGAATAAAGTAGATTTGAATGGCTTTGGCGATTATAACCTGTCTACCTTGCGTATGATTTCTTTCTACGCCCGTGCCAACTATTCGTATAACAGTAAGTATTTGCTTCAGGCAACAGTCCGTCGCGACGGTTCTTCGGCTTTTGGAAAGAATAACCGCTGGGCTACCTTCCCGTCTTTCTCTGCTGCATGGCGACTTTCAGAAGAAAAATTCATTAAAGATTTGAATGTGTTCGACGATTTGAAACTGCGCGTGGGTTACGGTGTCAGCGGAAACTCATTGGGATTTGATGTGTTTACAGCTTCTCAGCTTTATGGCTCAACGGGTTGGTTCCAACATGTAAATGCGTCGGGCGATATTGAAAACATCCACATTCTTGGTGCTATCCGTAATGCCAACCCCGATTTGAAGTGGGAACGCACGGGGATGTTGAATGTCGGTATCGACTTCGGATTCTTCAACAACCGCTTGAGCGGAACAATCGAATATTATGACAAGCGTACCAAAGACCTGATTGCCGATTATGCCGTATCTACAAGCCGCTATCAATATAACTGGCTGACGGCTAATGTGGGCGAAATCAGCAACAAGGGTATCGAAATTACCATCAATGCCGTACCGGTACAGACGAAAGATTTTACGTGGAGTACCTCTCTGAACCTGTCGCATAACAAGAATAAGGTGGTAAAACTGTCAAACGAAATGTATTCTACCGAATATATGGATAAAGGTAATGTAGATGCTGCCGGATATTCAACCGCCTGCAACCAGCGTATCATGGAAGGTTATCCCATCGGACAGTTCTACACATGGCAGTGGGCAGGAGTGAAAGACGGACGTTCTCACTTCTACGCCTACGATAAATCAACGGTAGAAACGGTTTACGCTGATGCGGGAGGTGCCGATGCCAACGCCGTTCAGCAGGAAAATGGACGCTGGATAGACAAGAATACCGGAGAATACGTAACCACAACCACTCCGGGAGATAAAGACCGTGTAGCTACGGGTTCGGCACAGCCGAAGCTCAACCTCGGATGGAACAATACGTTTACGTGGAAGAAATGGACTCTGACAGCTTTCTTTCAAGGTGTGTTCGGAAACAAAATCTTGAATGCCTCACGCGCTTATCTGACCAATGTGGGTAATGTGGTTTCCGGAAAGAACGTATTGGCTTCTAACCTCACAGATATTCCTATCACCGACGGTGGCGCACATGCTCCTTCCGACCGTTATTTGGAAAACGGCAGTTACCTGCGTTTATCAAGCCTTTCATTGGGTTATGACTTTGGTAGAATCAATGAATGGGTAAAGGGGCTTCGCCTGTATGCTACTTGTAATAATGTCTTTACTATAACCGGTTACGACGGACTTGACCCCGAAGTAAACTTGGGAGGTATCGAACCGGGTATCGACAACCGCCAGACTTATCCTCGCACACGTACTTTCATGTTTGGTGTTAATATCAACTTCTAATAAAATAACAGAGTCTTATGAAAACTAAATACTTAAAATCAATATTACCGGCAGCTTTGCTGACGTTCGCCGCAAGCTGTACCGACCTTGATGTGGATATTCAGTCACAATACACAGAGTTCCCCGACTCGGAGCTGGCAAGTGAGGCAAGAGCTGCCAATGCGTATTATGCAATGCGTGGCCCGTTGTCGCGCGACTATAACCATGCCCAGTCACTGTCGTCTGATGAAGTAACTCCACACTCATACGGTGCGAACGATTATTACGACAACGGACGTTATACCCACATGTTCCTTCACTCATGGACGCCGGACGACCCCTGCATCGGCTATTGGGAAACAGTGGCGGGAGGTATAACCACTTGTAACAATCTGATAGCAGAGTTCGGAGATGCGGAAAACGTTGCGCCTACCATCGCATCGTTGCGCGCCGTGCGTGCTTACTATTTCTTCGTGCTGATGGATAGCTACGGCGATGTTCCGCTGTTAGACCATAAGCTGGCAGACGATGAAAGGATAGACCGTTCTCCGCGTGCAGACATAGCCCGCTTCATTGAAAAAGAGTTGCTGGAGGTAAGAGACCAGCTCAGCGAAGAGGTGAATGCTTCTACCTACGGAATGCCGACGCGCTGGATGGCGGATGCCTTGCTTGCCAAACTGTACCTGAACTGGGCGGTTTATACTTGTGGCGATGTAACCCAATATACACCCGACCTGCCGAACGAGAAGCTGAACGACCTTGTGGCAGTATGCGACGAGATTATTGCTTCGGGGCGGTTTGACTTGAGCGACGATTACCGTTCTAAGTTTTATCCTGATAACGGTTATCAGATTCGCGACTTCATTTACGCCATGCCTTTCGACCGTGAAACCCAGCAAGGTATGACTTATGCCCGCTGGTGGACACACCGTTCGGGTAACATCGGTTTCTACGGTGTGGATTTGCCCAGCAGCGTGGGAGGTATCTTCGGTGTTACTCCGGATTTTCTCGACCTGTTCTGTCTGACTAACGATGAGCGTAATGAAACCATTATCGGCGGACCGCTTTACGTGCGCGACCCGTACACTTACGAAGCAACCGACACACCGTGGATGGTAGACGGACAGCAGGTGGTTCTGACGCGCGACATACCTTTGAATCCGGTAGACGAAATCATGGGGGTAGACAATACGCCTCACGGCGGACGTTCTGTGGGTTACCGTTCCATCAAATTCTACATGGACTTGCAGACCACGGCAGCCCAATCGCGTAGCCAGAGTAACGACGTGCCTATCTTCCGCTATGCCGACGTGTTGCTGATGAAGGCGGAAGCCATCCTGCGCGGAGCTACTGCCACAAACGGGGATACCCCGATGTCGTTGATAAACCAGATTCGCGACTATGTGGGAGCAGAAGAAAAAGTAACGGATTCGGTAACGCTCGATGACCTTCTCGACGAACGCGGACGTGAGTTTGCCGATGAAAGCTGGCGACGCAACGACCTGATTCGTTTCGGTAAGTTTGAAGACGACTGGGGATGGAAACACATCATCAATCCGGCTGCCAAAACACAGCTCTACCGCCGTATCTTCCCGATACCTACGGGCGTTATGAATACCAATACCAACTGGGAGCAGAATCCGGGGTATTAAGTTGAAAGTGTAATTGCATTTGTTTGATAAACAGATGCTTATCTGCCTGAAAATTCTACCCGTAGAACAGAGGAATTCTATGGGTAGAGTTAGGTAACTTATCCGCATGGAACAACAAACACTAACCGAAGCGTTTTGCGCGGCTAATTGTTGTGGGATAAATCACAATATCGGGTATAGAAAGAATGCAGAAGTCTCGCTCTTCACATCGCCGTGTGGTTCATGGCGCTTGTTGAGGCGAGACTTTTGCATTTTTTGCATCATCGCCTGTTCCTGCCTACTAAAAATAGTAAAAAGTTTCGCGCTCAGCGGGATATTTTGTATTTTTGCATGTTGGAAAACATACAGCTAAGTATAACTTTTAAAAACAATATAACTATGGCTAAGAAAGCTCTTTTAATGATTCTTGATGGTTGGGGATGTGGCGACCACAAGAAAGACGATGTAATCTTCAACACTCCGACTCCTTACTGGGACTCTCTGCTGGCTACTTATCCGCATTCTGAACTTCAGGCAAGCGGTGAAAACGTAGGTTTGCCCGACGGACAAATGGGTAACTCTGAAGTAGGTCACCTGAATATCGGTGCCGGACGTATCGTTTATCAAGACTTGGTGAAGATTAACCGTGCTTGTGCAGACGGCAGTATCTTGAATAACAAGGAAATCGTTTCTGCTTTCTCGTATGCGAAAGAGCATGGAAAGAGTATTCACTTCATGGGATTGACTTCAAACGGCGGTGTTCACTCTTCTTTGGACCATTTGTTTAAACTGTGTGATATCGCGAAAGAATACGGATTGGAAAATACTTTCATCCACTGTTTCATGGACGGACGTGATACCGACCCGAAGAGTGGTAAGGGATTCATCGAACAGCTGACTGCTCACTGTGCACAATCGGCAGGCAAAATCGCTTCTATCGTAGGACGTTTCTATGCTATGGACCGTGACAAACGCTGGAACCGTGTAAAAGAGGCTTACGACTTGCTGGTAGAAGGCAAAGGAAAACAGGCTACCGACATGGTACAGGCTATGCAGGAATCATACGATGAAGGTGTAACCGATGAATTTATCAAACCGATTAACAATGCCAACTTCGATGGTACTATCAAGGAAGGCGATGTAGTTATCTTCTTCAACTACCGTAACGACCGTGCCAAAGAGTTGACCATCGTACTTACGCAGCAAGACATGCCGGAAGAAGGCATGAAAACTATTCCGGGCTTGCAGTATTACTGCATGACTCCGTATGATGCTTCGTTTAAAGGCGTACATATTTTGTTCCCGAAAGAAAACGTGGAAAATACGTTGGGCGAATACCTGTCAAAGAACGGCAAGACTCAGCTTCATATCGCAGAAACAGAAAAATATGCTCACGTAACGTTCTTCTTCAACGGCGGTCGCGAAACTCCGTACGATAACGAAGACCGTATTCTGGTTCCTTCTCCGAAGGTTGCCACTTACGATTTGAAACCGGAAATGAGCGCTTACGAAGTAAAAGATAAACTGGTTGAGGCTATCAATACTCAGAAGTACGACTTCATCGTTGTTAACTATGCAAACGGCGATATGGTAGGCCATACGGGTATTTACGAAGCCATCGAAAAAGCGGTTGTTGCCATCGATAACTGCGTACGCGACACGGTAGAAGCTGCCAAAGCTAACGACTACGAAGTGATTATCATTGCCGATCACGGAAATGCCGACCATGCTTTGAACGAAGACGGTACTCCGAACACGGCTCACTCACTGAATCCGGTTCCGTTTGTGTATGTAACTGAGAACAAGGATGCGAAAGTAGAAAACGGAGTGCTTGCCGATGTTGCTCCGTCTATTCTGCACATCATGGGAATGCCTCAGCCGGCAGACATGACAGGAAAGGATTTGATAAAATAATAATCAGATAACGATTTAAATTATTACTTGTCATTCCGGGCAAAGCAGAGAGCCTTATATACATCTGCGAGATGTTTTTAGGCAGATTCTTCACTTTGTCCGGAATGACTTTTTTATTGGCTATGGTACAGATAGGCGATGTAGTAGTAAGTTTCGATGTGTTCAGAGAAAAGTTTCTTTGCGATTTGGATGCCTGCAAAGGGAAATGCTGTATTGAAGGAGATGCCGGAGCGCCGGTAGAAGCGGATGAAGTAGACAAACTGAAGGAAGTGCTTCCGGTAATTTGGGAAGAATTGTCGCCCGAAGCCCGTGCGGTTATTGAAAAACAGGGAGTGGTTTATACCGATGAAGAAGGCGATTTGGTTACTTCGATTGTAAATGGGAAAGACTGCGTTTTTACTTGCTATGACGAGCGCGGATATTGTTATTGTGCCATTGAGAAGGCTTTCCGCGAAGGACGTTGTGATTTCTATAAGCCCGTTTCCTGTCATCTTTACCCCATCCGTATTGACGATTACGGTACGTTTAAGGCGGTGAATTACCACCGCTGGGACGTCTGTAAGGCAGCAGTTCTGCTGGGTAAGAAAGAAAACCTGCCGGTTTATAAGTTTCTGAAAGAACCGCTTGTCAGGAAGTTTGGTCAGGCTTGGTACGATGAACTTGAAACGGTGGCAGCCGAATTGCAAAAACAAAAGCTGATTTGATTGGCTTGTTTCCGATAGAGGAGAGGAAGAATCCGTTTATCAGTCTGTACGCAGGTTGATAGGATTCTTCCTCTTTTGTGTATGTAACAGACAATTTTAGCAATTACTTTTGAATGATTCTCACTCTTTTTACTCCTCGCAGGTAGTATTTTACAGTTTTTCCTGCCTTTATAATCCGGTTGTTACTGAAGCTGAACGTCGAATCGGAGTTGCAGCATAGATAACGTCCGTCTTTTTTCAATCCGTAAATTCCGTATGGCTCTACAAACTCATTGAATCCGTTTACATCTCCTCCGTATTGGTCCCGAAAGGTGCGGGCTTCTTCGGAAGTAAATGTGCGCCAGTTGTCGAACACATCTTCTTGATAACCGGCAAGTGTGGCAGATGCATCTTCGGCGTATACATACCACTGGTCGGGACTGATGAGCGTGGCGATAACTTCTTCGTCAGCGATGACGGTATCGGTTTTCCAGACATAAAATCTTCCCCAAATACATTCGCTTTCGGGGAGTTGTACGGCATAGAATGTTTCTAAATCTTCTTCTTCGTCTGTTCCGGGTAATTGGTTGCCTCCCCCTTCGGTTGTTTCATCCAATGTAAACTCCACGTCAATGGCGGGTTGCCATCCTGTTATTTCAAATTCACCTTCCAGTGATATCCCGTCCTGAAAACTTCCGGTAAACCGATACGGCTGCCCTTCTTGTAATGCTTTTTTGTAGGTGTAGTTATAGACTTTCGTGTCGGTGCCTGTTTTGACTTCGACAGAAAGGCGTGTCCGTGTGCTTTCAGAAGGAAAGACGTAGATTTCTCCAGCCGTCCATGTGTTGCCGTCCTTTTGGCATTCGACGGTACACATCCGATTGTCGTTTTCATAATCTCCATTGAACGAAACAGACGAACTGACGGGCGAAACATGCAGAATGACAGATTCTGTGGTTTCGGGCAGAGAAAGGAAAGTAAAATAAAGTGAGGCGACCGCCGGGTTAAGTGTCAGGTTTACTTCTGTTTCTTTGTCGGGATGAATGGCTGTGTTTCCTATAAAAAGCGGAGTTGTGGCACAACCGGTTTGTCGGAGATTTATAGAGTTGGCAGACACTTCATATACACTTTCTGCAAGTCCTGAGCACAGTGTTAGTGTATAGTCCGCCTGTTGTAAGAAGAGTTGGATTGGCAAATCGTTTTCTGCGATTTCTTTTTGCTCGGTTTCTTGTGTTTCATGGTTGAAGATGAATAGCGAAAGCGGATAAGTGATAAGCAAATCTTTTTCATTAGACAAACTGAAAGTAACCGGATGGCTTTCTTTATCGTCTTCGGTTTCGCTTATCGGGTATTTGCCACAGGAAGCAAGTACGGCAAGCAACAGAATGAGGATTATTTTCTTCATTGTTTTTATTTACAGTAAACGTAGGTTGCCGGAAAATGTATACGCTTCGGATAGATATTCTTTCCCATAGAAATAAAAATCTGTCGGGTAGGAATTACATGATTCGCAATAGAAAAATGCCGGAAGTGACAAGCTTTTGTCAACTTCCGGCACGCAAAAAAGGAATTTAGAAATGAGTCCGTTTCACAACGGTATCTGTCACTCCGCGTTAAGGAGTAACGGTTATTTGTAAGGTATTGATTGTTTTTATGTTGTCTGCGGCATGGTCGGGGCGTGTGTCTCCCCATTCAACGTTACAGGAACTTAACTTGATGTTTGAAGCAGTATGCAAGTAAAAACCGTAAGTGTTTCCTTTCAGAAAATCTTCGCCTTCGCAAGGACGTTTGTCGTAGGTTCCTCCTTCAAAATTCGTCCGCTTGTGCAAGTTGAGCGAAACTTGGTCGAAGTAGATACGGTTAACCTTTTCCGGAGTATCTCCTCCCACGAAGATACCGTTCTCGCTTGTACACAAAATGTTTTTAAAATAAATCTGACTTACTTCTCCGCAAGCTCCGTGTGTCGCCCCTTTAGGAAAACGCCAGCCTGCATCCTTGTGGTTGCCTACCGCGCGCGGATAAGAAGTGACGTAAATCGGTTCTGCTTTTCCCCACCATACATCGGAGAATAAGCGGCAGTCTACTATCATGTTTGTAAAAGCGACGTTTGTCACTGTTCCTTCATCACGATTCTGGATTCCGATACCCCGGTTACTGTCTTTGATGATGCAATTAGTAAACAAAACGTTATTTATTTTATCCATGTTCTCTGAACCAATCTTGATGGCACACGAGCGGGAGGTCATAGTACAGTTTGTTACTACAATATTTTCACAACTCCCGTATTGTTCAAACTCCCGTCGGTTTTTCAAACAGATACAGTCGTCGCCCGATTCGATGAAGCAATTAGATATGCGTACATCTTTTGAATGGTCAACGTCAATGCCGTCCCCGTTTCGTATTTTTAAATTGTTCCGGATGCAGATACCGTCGATCAGCGCGTCCCGGCAACCAATGAGATGCACCGTCCAGTATGCGCTGTTCCGGAACGTAACGTCGCGGATAATTAGTTTCTCTACGTTGGTCAGCGTCAATACATGCGGGCGCGGGTCGAAATCGGTAATCGGTTTCAGTTCATACGAATCGTCTAATTCTTTGCCCATAAACGAAACTCCGTTCCCATCAATTATTCCCGTTCCGGTGATGGATACATTCGTCAGGTCTTTCCCGCTTATCCACATCATGCCTTCTCCCCGGTTTTCTCCGAATGCGCTTTCGGTATAAAGACTTTCGTCAGGATGAGCCAGCAGGCGCGAGTTCGGTTCAAGATGCAAGTTTACATACGATGACAGTTTGAACGGACTGCACAGAAACGTATGACCAGCCGGAACAAGAACCGTACCTCCTCCTTTGCTCGCACAGGCTTCTATGGCTTTCTGTATCGCTTGTGCATCGTCAGTCTTTCCGTCTCCTGTAGCACCGTAATCCATGATATTGTATACATGCGTTTCGTGATGTTGACATGCGGCAAACATGAAAACACTGAGAAGAAAAAATATCAGTTTTGTTGTTTTCATATATCAATGACTTCTTGTAAGTTTTAATAAATCCTTGTTATTCTAAAATGCGAGGCGGACAATCACTGGCGGCTGCACCCCATTTCTTATTCGGTTTGTCGCCCATGATAAATACCATTGTTCCTCCTTTTATAATATCTTCGTGCGTAATGTAATTTCGTGTGTAAGGCTTTCCGTTCAGTACGGCATCTTGTATGTAAATGTTCTCTTTCGAAGCGTGGTGTGCAACAAGGCGGAATGTATTGCCGTTTTCAAGATGAAGGACAGCCGTTTCAAACGATGGGCTTGCCAAAGCGTAATACGGTGTTCCCGGACATACGGGATAAAAGCCCAAAGCAGCAAAAACGTACCATGCCGACATTTGTCCTGCGTCATCGTTCCCTGAAAGTCCGCCGGGCGCATTTACATATTCGGTTTCCATGATATGACGGACCGCTTTTTGAGTTTTCCACGGTTGTCCGGCGTAGTTGAACATAAAAGCCACCTGATGGCAAGGTTCATTGCCGTGCCAATAACGGTGTTGGCTGAACATCGAATCCAATTTGGCTATATACCTGTCTGGTCCGCCCATACATTCCATCAGTCCGTACGGGTCTTGCGGAACATACCATGTATAGTGACAAGGGGCACCTTCGGTAATAAAACGGTTAAAGCTGAACGCATTTGTTTCATTCAGAAAAGTTCCGTCAGCATGTCTGCCTTGCGCATATCCCGTACGCGGGTCAATGACGTTCCGATAATTTTTCGCACGTGAGGAAAGCTGTTCGTAGTCCTTTGTCTTATCCAATAGTCGGGCCACTTGTGCAAGTACAAAGTCGTCATAAGCATATTCCAGCGTGCGCGAAACTTGCTCATTGGTATGAAAAGCATCGGGTACGCTGTCTTCCAACGGAATATATCCGTATTTCAGGTAAGAATCCAACGCACGGCGTCCCATTCCGTTTTTATAATCTTCTTCCGATGCCGGATGTTCGAACGCATTCTTTCTCATGGCTTCGTAGGCTTTCTGAATATCGAAATTGCGTATTCCTTTTATATAAGCATCTCCTAACGCCGCAATGCAATGGTCGCCAATCATCGCAGCCGTATAGCTGTTCCAGCATGGGAAAATAGGAAGCCATCCTCCCTCTTCGTATTTATAAACCAATGACTGCATCATATCTCCTCCCTTAGAAGGATGAAGCAGGTTTATGAGCGGGTGCAAGGCGCGGTACGTATCCCACATGCTATAATCCTCGTAGTAGGTTTTCCCTTGAGCAAGTTGCCGGATCGGGCTTCCCGAAGCGAACGACGGGTAACGCCCGTCAGTATCGTTGAACGTGCGCGGAAGAAAAGATGCACGGTATAATGCCCCGTAAAACTTTTGTTTGGCAACGGTATCTGTAGTCTCTATCTCTATACCGGCAAGATGATGCTCCCATATTTCAGTCAGTTCTTTGCGGGTAAGGTCAAAGTCCCAATGCGGTATTTCGTCAGTAAGATTCCGTATCGCTCCTTCCTTGTCGGTAAATGATGAGGCTGCTTTGACCATTACCTGTTCATTGGCTTCTACGTGGAATCGGATGTAAGCCCCAATGCCTTTCCCTAACCGTATGTTGGTTTGTTGAGGATATAAACTGTCATTCCGGAACATACCGAAATCGCTGATGCTCTTTTGATATTCGATGATAAAATGTCCGCTATATCCCGCAGGTTCTCCCCATCCCTGATAAATGCGGTGTACGGGGTTGTATCCATAGATTCGCTTATGTATCGTATCTACTTCGATATATCCTTCTCCTTCATCGCTGTTCGGATTGACTACGAGATAAGCATCTCCTTCTTTCCCGTATGTGAAGCGGAAGATAGCTGAGCGTGAACGTCCGGTCATTTCTGCTTGTATCTGTTCGTGGGGAAGGTAAACCGAATAGTAAGCAGGTGTGGCTTCTTCGCTGTCGTGAGTAAATAGCGTGGCTCGTTTTTCAGGTGTACAACTTAACTTGCCAGCCAGCGGCATCAAGGTCATTGAACCGTAGTCTTGTGTACAACCTCCACTGATCCAATGCGAATTTCTGAATCCCTGAAACAAAGAATCCCGATAGTAATAAGGGGCGATGCATTTCAGTTCCGTATCTTGTGTTTGAGGTGTCCAGAAGTTCATGCCGTTCGGTTCGAGAACAGCCGGTATGGTCTGTCCGTATTCTTCGGTATGCTTGCCAAACATGCCTGCGGTTTTCGTAACACTCGCTGCTGTGCCCACCCTCGTATCAATGTAGCTTAACAGCGATACGGTGGATGTTGCAGGATGCGTGCAGGCTGTAAAGACGATAACCGGCAATAAAAACAACAGGTATGTAGTAGGCTTCTTCATCATCGCTTTTGTTATATTTTAATGTAGATTTTCCTTTTGTATAAAGGATAACCGATAAGCCCCATCACGCCTACAAACAGCAACGAGTAAATGGCTGAGGCGGCATAAGGGTCACTGATACTGGCGTGGATTCCTTCATAGATAACCGTTTTCAGTTCCGTAACATTTAGCGTTACGGTAGTGAGTTCGCTCAACACATAGAGAAATAATGGATTGACACCGAATATTTCGAATGTTTTGCACCATGATTTCTTTTGTTTCTCATCGATGAAATAAAGTAACGTAGCTTGTAACATGGCTGCCAGTCCGCAGGTTACCAATGCGTAACTGGGAGACCATATACGTTTGTTTAAAGGTAGCCATTCTACCAATAAAAAGCCGCATGATGCCAAAAGGAATCCGGCAACGAACAGCTTGATTATTTTTTGCTCTAAGTCTTTTGTCTCTAAAATAAGCCGTCCGCAAAGGAAACCGATAATGGTATGAGCGATGGCAGGAAGGGTGCTGACCAATCCTTCCGGATCGACAGGACTTTTGTGATACAGATGTTCATAACCCAATATCTTTGTATCAATGATGCTCAAGATATTAGTACCGTCTGCGGCATATCCGTTCCCGAACTGAAGCAAGAAAGCATATCCCAACAGCAGGGCTCCGGCAATCCATTTCAAATAATTGTGGCCGACGTATAACGACAACAGAGACACGATGCCATAACATAGTGCAATGCGCGGCAGTACGCCCAAGAAACGTATGTGATCGAAGGGGAAGAAGTCGCCTTCACAAGCAAATTCGAACCAATAGATTCCCCATCCGATGAAGAAGATAATTACGGTACGTTTCAGAATTTTGCGGATGACGCTTGCCGACGGGCGGAAATTAAATTTACGCAACGCGATGTAGGTAGATATTCCCATGATAAACAGAAAGAAAGGAAAAACCAAATCGCAAGGAGTCAACCCGTTCCAGACGGAATGACGCAAGGTGTCGTAGGACAATTTACCTCCGGCATTGTTTACCAGAATCATCCCGAAAACTGTCATTCCGCGCAGTACGTCTAAAGATAAGAGTCGTTTGGATGGGGTTGTAGTCGTCATACTTTACTGAAGTTATTGGTTTAGAGGAAATGCACTGTTGAATACCGAGCGAGCCGTGTCGATACAGTCGCCCTCCGCCTGACTTGCATACGTGTTGTGCATCAGCGTCCACGGTTCTTCCATCGCGTAGTAATCCAAATCCACCATCGGTTTACCGTCGAGTACATCTTGCAGCACGTTCCAGTAGGCAGCCCAACGCTTGTAATAAAAATCTTTCAGGATGCCATTCCATTCTTTGTGGGCATAATCGCGCAATCCGCCTTCATCGGCACAGGTACGGTTTCCCCATGTGGTAATTTGTACGCGGGCATTCCATTCGTACAGGTCTTTTTCTTCGTTTGTGGTGCCCAGACTGCGTGCCTGATTAATCCATCGCCCTACGCGGAACTCGCTGCGGGTTGCCAGCAGGCGGTCTTGTGCCAGAAGCAGGTTGAGGAACTCTTGCGAATGGCGTGCGAAACTGCGCTTGTCGAAGCTCTTGAAGTCGGCAATCGTCTGGTTATATACGATGCGCCCGCGGTCAGACAGCGATTGGCGCACGATGTCTACCAAGTCATACTCAAAGTTATTGTTCCCCCGGTATTTGTCGGCTACCTCCAACATCAGGCGCGCTGCGGCTTCCGTGGAAGTCGGGTCGTAGTAATTTTCCATTTTCGACCAGCTCGACACTTGGAAGTTATTCAGCCCCGGACGTCCGCAGAAGATGGATTCGTGAGGACCCTGCTGGTTGTTACCAAACGGACAGTTGTAGATGCCGTTGGCAAGAATCGTCCATGCCTGTTCTATCTTTTCGTCTCTTGTGCCGTATCGGGCGAAAAGATAGTCTTTCAGCCATGCTTCTTTGGTAATCTTTTCCGGACGCCACGGCAGTTCACACATCAGTTCAAACATAACGGGATTATTCTCACTGCCTTCCATCGTCAGCCCGATACCTTTCAGATGAGCAGCCAACGGATTATCCTTCGTCAGATAAAAATTATTCAGCAGTTGGTCGAAACGTCCGTGCAGGCCCACGTTTCCTCCGAAGTTTTCCAATAAGCAGAACAGCCAGTCGTGTTGTTCATACCCTTTTTCACGTTTCCATATAGAAGGTATTCCCCACATGGGTCGACATTCACTGAATAAGTCGAGTATAAGTAAGTCGCCGTTTTTTAGGTTCTTAATCATTTCGGGGCGCGGGTTTTCCGTCCATCCCTGAACCACCCATACAGCTTTCGGATTAACTTCGTGCATGGCTTTTAATACAGCTTTCCCGGCAGCGTCGAAGTCAATACTTCCGGCGTTTTCACATTCGTGGAATGGGTCCATGGAATAATAATTCGCTTTGCCGAATAGCTTTTTCTGTTCGTCGTAATACAGCGCAGCAATTTCAGCAAACCGCGAGTCGGTAGGAAGCAGGAACGCCGGGCGGGTAAACCCATTCCATAATTCCGGTTCGGTAACGTTCAGTCCCAACTTCTTATTGGCATCGTGGGGAACCATGCCCGAATAGCCCGGCAGAACGGGTTCGATGCCGTATTCGCGCATACGTTTTAATATTTTCTTTTGTAGCGCTTCTTGCTGTGTGTACCAACTGTCGGGATTCGGACCTCCCCATCCCTCAAGGTTATTCATTGCCCACCATGCTAAAAACGCCGGACCGGCAATGAAGCGGTTTATTTCTTCTTTCGTATATCCTAATTTAATCAGCATATTGCGCCACACGCATTCCTGACCTACGGCTGCAAGTGGCAGGTTGATACCGTGTAACGCCATCCAGTCTATTTCCTTTTCCCAGCGGTTCCAGTCCCAGAAAGCCATCGTATACGAGTATGTGCAATAATTGAAGTCGTAACGCAGCGTCAGGTCCGTTTCGTGCCGTTCAGGGCGGGCAACCTTTGGCAATGAGGCAGGCAGGTGAGCCTGCATGTTGTTCCACGAAAGATGAATACCGACATAATACTTCAGATACCAGTTCAGTCCCGTAGCAATATTGACGTAAGTATTTCCGCGTATAACCACTTTGTCTCCCTTTTGGTCAAGTTCAAAGAAATCTTTTCCCTCGTTTTTTTCAAGTTGAACGATAAATCTGCCTGACGCACCCGGTTCGATGCGTTCCAATAAATCTTTTATCGGGTTAGCCGACAGCATAAAAGGGAAACATGCAACAATCCCTATCAGTAGAAAATGTTTTATTCTCATGGTAGTGAAATTAGGTTTTTACAAAAGTAGCAGATAGAAATATTAAGCAGGGTGAAAATAGTAAAGAAAAAGAGGAATATAGTGCAGAAGTTTTAACCCGCTTTAAATTATGCGGTTTATCCCCTCGTGTATCTGTCTGAAACACAGCCGTGTTTTTCGTCGTAAAACGCAACCGTTAGTTTTAAGTGTTTCATGCGGATGAATCATGCAGTTCTACCCATAGGATTGCCCTGTCTTCCGAATAGAAATTTTGACTGTTATCAGACATAGAATAACGGAGGGTGTATTTGTTTTTAATTTGCTACATTTGTGATGTAAATAGATTGGGCTTGTGGTAGAATTTAAGCAGCCAGAAACAGTTTCAAAGTTATGTAATAAAGACAGAGGGTAATATGAATCTTAAATCTTTATCAGTATTAAATGTATTGACGCTTCTTCCGGTTGGATATATTGCGGCACAACAGCAGCAAAGTGCGGCAGAATCGTCTGGACAACGTCCTAATATCCTTTTTATTTTGAGCGACGACCATACCTCGCAGGCGTGGGGCATTTACGGAGGTGTGCTGGCTGATTATGCGAAGAATGACAACATCAAACGTCTGGCGTCTGAAGGGGTGGTGCTGGATAATTGTTTTTGTACTAACTCTATTTCGGCTCCCAGCCGGGCAAGTATTCTGACAGGAATGTACAGTCACCGGAATGGTCTGTACACTCTAAATGATTCGTTGGCTACTTCCATCCCTACATTGGCTACTGCCTTACAGCAGGCAGGTTATCATACCGGACTGGTAGGAAAGTGGCATATCCAGTCGCAGCCTCAGGGATTTGACTACTATTCTGTGTTCTATGACCAAGGAGAATATCGTGACCCTGTTTTTATAGACAGTAAAGACCCGTGGCCGGGAAACCGACGCTTCGGTGAGAAGATATTGGGCTTTTCTACCGACTTGGTTACGGAAAAGGCTATAAAATGGATGAAAGAACAAGACAAGGATACGCCTTTCCTGATGTGTTGTCACTTTAAGGCTACTCACGAACCGTATGATTTTCCCATACGGATGGAGCATTTGTATGACGGGGTGACATTCCCCGAACCGGAAAATCTGTTGGATTGGGGACCTGAAACAAACGGGCGTTCGTTTGTGGGGCAAACGGTTGAGGAGTTGGCGCGCCGCTGGGAGATTGCCTCTAAAGGCCCTGACAAATGGTGGTGTCGTTATCCGGAATTGCCATTCAGTATTAAAGGATTGCATAAAACGGCGGCACGCAAGGCTGCTTATCAGAAGTTTATCCGCGACTACCTGCGCTGTGGAGCGACTGTTGACGATAATATAGGGAAACTTCTGAAAGCCTTAGACGAGATGGGCATCGCTGATAATACGATAGTGGTGTATGTGTCTGATCAGGGATATTTCTTGGGCGAACACGGTTTTTTTGACAAGCGGATGTTTTACGAAGAATCGGCTCGTATGTCTTTCGTTATTCGTTATCCGAAGAAAATCCCTGCCGGAAAACGACTGAAAGATTTGGTGTTGAACATTGACTTTGCTCCTACTTTGGCGCAGTTTGTAGGAGTGGAGATGACCAATGTACAAGGGCGCAGCTTTGCTGATAATTTATGTGGTAATACGCCGAAAGATTGGCGTAAGGAGATTTACTATCGTTATTGGACTAATCACGCCATCCGTCCGGCACATTTCGGCATTCGTTCCGACCGTTATAAGCTGATTTTCTATTACGGACGGAATCTGGATATGACAGATACAGAAGATTTCTCTTTTGTTCCCTGCTGGGATTTCTATGATTTGCAGAAAGATCCGAAGGAAAATCATAATGCATACAATGATAGAGAGTATGCACCGATTATTAAGCAGATGAAGCAGGATTTGCTCCGCCTCAGAAAGGAATTTGGTGATACAGACGAAAAATATCCGGAGATGAGGCAGATAATGGAAACTTACTTTTAACTGTGGCAGGCTGCTCCGTGCGGGGGAATGCTTTTGTACAAATTCTTTTACCGCAGAACCTTTAGGGCTTGTTGAATTTACCTTCTCGGAAAATTTGAACAGGCTCTTGTTTTTTTGTAGAATTGCGTCTTGCAGATAGAATCGGGGACGAAAAAAAGTAGTAATTTTGCACCCCGAAAAAAGGTAAAAGAAGTGGAACAGGTTATTCAACAAGCAAATGTCCGCAAAGGATTGACAAAATTAGTCGTACCGATATTCATTGAAACATTGCTGATTATGATGCTCGGCGCAGTTGACACGATTATGCTGAGCCAATATTCTGATGAGAGTGTAGCGGCAGTGGGTGTGGTAAACCAGATTGTTATGTTTGCTTTCCTCGTATTCGAGGTGATAAACATTGGTACATCTGTGCTTTGTTCGCAATATTTGGGTGCAAAGATGCGTGAAAAGATGGTGCAGGTAGTGGGTGTATCACTTTTGCTTAATCTGGTTGTAGGATTGATAGTGAGCGGTATCCTGTATTTTGGTGCGCCCACCTTGCTTGGATGGATGGGATTGCGTCCGGAGTTGTTGAAATATGGTATCGGTTATATGGAAATCGTGGGAGCGTTTGCTTTCTTTCAAGCCATATCGCTTACTATCTCTGCTTCGTTGCGTAGTGCAAACAAGGCGATTTATCCGATGCTTGTTACGGTGTTGGTAAACATTATGAATATTGTTGGAAACTATTCGCTGATTTTCGGTAAATTCGGCTTCCCCGCTTTGGGAGCAGAGGGGGCAGCTATCTCTACGGCATTCGCCCGCGGGGTAAGCATGGTCGTTTTGTTTGTGATTCTTTTCCGTAAGCATATACCTTCTTTCCCTCGTGCCTATTTCCGTCCTTTCCCGTGGATTGAATTGAAGAATCTGTTAAAGGTAGGACTTCCTTCGGCTGGGGAGAATATGTCGTACAGCTTTTCGCAGGTGGTCATTACTTATCTGATAAACATACTTGGAAACAGTGCGCTTGCTACACGTACGTATACTGTCAACACGACGATGTTTGTGTATTTGTTTGCCATTGCGATGGCTCAGGGTGGAGCAATCAGCATCGGACATCTGGTAGGGCAGAAAAAAATTCGCGCTGCTTATCTCTTGGGCAAATACGTGATGAGGCTTTCTATCCTTGTGTCATTAATTCTGTCTTGCATTTGGGCGATATGCGGCCATGCTATCTTCAGTTGGCTGACTGATAACGAAGAAATCATCCGACTTGGCGTCACAATCTTGATTGTGGATGTAGTAGTGGAAATCGGGCGTGCCGTAAATATTTATGCCACTAATGCGTTGCGCTCGGCAGGTGATGTGAATTATCCTTTCTATGTCGGGCTGATTGTTCAGTGGACGGTATCGGTCGGGTTCAGCTATCTGTTCGGCATCCACATGGGATGGGGATTGGTAGGTATGTGGTGTGCTTTTCTGTTGGATGAAAATATCCGTGCCATTATCTTCGTGAAGCGTTGGAATAGTTTGAAGTGGGCGAAGAAAGGATTTGTGAAGTAACATTTGTAAGCATCACCCGGAAATACAGGTCGGGATACGGGCAAGTCGCGTGGTATGATAGTCGGTTACAAGGCATAAATATCATGTTACAAGTTTTTCTTTCTTTCATAGCCTGATAATCAGAATATTATATAGTCGGTTTACAAGATGTTAAACAGGTTTTACCAATGGCGTTGTCAGCTATTTGGCGTAACTTTATAACGTTTAAATCGACTATAATTATGATAAAAAAGGATGTTTATTTGTTTTATTGGCACTGTGTGTTTCAGTGGGGTTTGCTCAAAAGAGTGATTCGGTAGCCCAAAAAAAGAATAAAAGTATTTATCTTGAACTGCTGGGAGCTTCCACTACAATCGGAGTTTCTTACGATTCGAGGGTGAAGTCCGGTTCTAACTGGGGATATAGGGTAGGAGTGGCATACTATCAATCCTTAGAATCATTGTTCTCTGACGGAGCTTTGAACAAGGGTGTATTTTTCCCCGTAGGGGTGAACTACCTTATCGGAAAGAAAAAACATAAATTCGAGTTGGGCCTGGGAGTGAGTCCCGGATTCTATAAATGGGAAGAAGTCTATATGTGGGACACTCCGTCGGGAGACATGGAAATCCGATCATTTTCGCAAAAGAGATTTGCGTACTACTTTTTTTCGGACATCGGTTACAGATACCAGTCGGCAGGCGGATTCCTGTTCAGAGTGGGCTTGAACCCATCTTTCAGCTTTAAAGGGCGGCACGCCATAGACCGATCTCCTGATATATTCCCTTACTTTGGTTTTGGTTATTCATTTTAAGAGCCGTTCCGTATATTCAGGTGAAAGCATATCCGTTCTGCCGTAAGGGGCGGCAGAACGGCGCTGTAAAGTCAATCGTGCTTACTCGCTGGCTTGCACAGGTTCGGCAGGCTTTTCAGTCGTCTTTTCATTTATCTTGGCGAGTGAAACCAATCCGCCCATTGCTCCCAAGTTCATGGTGTCTAACGCCGAGCTGGGTACGATAACCATCGAACCTTTTTCCTTGAGTCCTTCGAACAACATATTCATGCCTCGCAGATGGAGCGCCACCGGATTGTCGGTATATTCTTTACTGGCTTGTGCAAACTTCTCGGCAATCTCTGTTTCGGCAGTACCCAAAATCACACGGGCTCTGCGTTCGCGTTCCGCCTGTGCCTCTTTACTCATAGCCTCTGCCAAGTCTTCAGGGATGGCGATATCTTTAATACCTACTGTCTGGCAGGTAATGCCCCACGGATTGGTATTGTTGTCTAAAACCTGTTGCAAGTCTTCCGCTATTTTGTCACGCTCTTGCAGCAGGGTGGCGAGTTCGTGTTTGCCTATCGTGTCTCTCAGTCCGGTTTGGGCGATGTGCTCAATAGCCTTCTGGTACTCTTGTACCTCTAAGGCTGCTTTTTCCACATCCCAGACCGTCCAGTATACTACGGCATCCACGTTGACCGGTACGGTGTCTTTAGTCAATGTTTGTTCGGCTTTAAACGCGCTGACTCTTACACGCTGGTCGATGTATGCTGATATTTGGTCGATAATCGGCACGATGAAAAACGGGCCGGGTCCTTTCAGTCCATTGAATTTACCCATGCGGAGCACTACAGCGCGTTCCCATTGGTCGGCTACGCGGATAGACGCAGACAGCAAACCGAATACCAAGATTCCGGACAGTGCCACAATCGAGTTGATAACCATCAGGCTGTGCAGGGCAAACAGGATGAGGGCGGGAATTACCAATACGGAAATGGAGATGGGGTTGGCCCATCCTTTGTTTTTTACATTCACATTCATAGTTATAAGGTTTTAAAGTTCTTGATGCTTTTTAGTTCACGGATAATTTCTTCGATGCTGAATCCGTAGCTTAACGCCACAGATGAGAACTGAGAGCAGATTTCTTTCAATTTGTTTTCGCGCTCTCCTTCTTGAATTACATGGTCTGCTTGATTGATAAACGTCCCCGAACCTTGTTGGGTAGTGAGGATGTTTTTAATCTCCAGTTCCTTGTAGGCTTTAGACACCGTGTTCAGATTAACCTTCAGTTCGACGGCAAGGGCTCTTACAGTAGGGAGTTGTTCACCTACTTTCAACTGACCGGAAGCTATCCCAAACCGTATCTGGTCGATGATTTGGCGATAGATGGGAGTTCCGTTTGAGTAATCTAATATAAATTTAATCATATATTGTATTATTTGAATATTACAAATATATATTATAGCATTGAAAAAAGCAAGTCTTTATCCGTTTTTTTGTTTCTTTCAGATAAAAACTTGCTTTTCCTATGCTAAGAAGCTGTTTTGAATTTCTCCAAAAAGTTTTTCTTGGCTTGATGTGTTCGTTTTCGTGTGTGCTTTGGGCGATTTTTTGGTCCTTTTCGCTCCTGTTCTTCGTCAGATAGCCCGCTATCTTCCTCATCACAGAAGCGAAAATGCCTCAAAAACTCATCCCAAATCATCGCACGATAAATTCAAAACAACTTCTAAGAATGCAGGGAGTGGCCGTAAATTTATAATGTTCTTGTTTTAAGCGTTTTACAGATAGGGCGGAAGCATGAAAAATTCTATGGGTAGAACCGGTCAACTCTACCCATAGAAATGGTCAACGCATCCGCATGAAATGCATAACGCTAACGGTAGCGTTTTTTGGGTATATTTCACATATCAGAATTTATCAGCCCTACATAGAAAAGGATAACACAGAGAATTGTGATAACCAGTGCTATGGAAGACCACTTTACGAGTAGTTTATCTCGTTTCATCGCTCCGTATACGACTCCGATGATAGAAGCGACAAATATTCCTGCCACAGCTCCGAAAATTCCTTGTACGGCAAATCCTACCAAGATGAGGATGCCCATTGTTATGAGAATATTTCGTTTCATAGTCGACGGTTAATAAAGTTATACGCTTGCTTTCAGTGCCTTGATGACGGCAGAAGTAAAGCCTTCATGCTCCAGCGCGTTTACTCCTTTGATGGTAATTCCGCCCGGTGTAGTTACTTTCTCGATTTCCAGTACGGGGTGTGTATGTTCGTTTTTCAGCAATAACTGTGCAGCCCCTTCTACGGTTTGGGCTACCATTTTCATTGCGTCGTTAGGGCGAATCCCCATTTCCACACCCGCTTGCATGGCTGCCTGTACATATTTTAATACGTAAGCGATACCGCAAGAAGTAAGTGCCGTGGCTGCAGCAAATTGTTTTTCTTCAATCAGAATGGCAAGTCCCATTTCGTTGAACAGGTCAATCATCATTTTTATCTGTTCGTCTGATGCGTTACGTGCCGCGATGGGCGTCATGCTTGCACACTCAGCTATTGCCGTGTTAGGGATAACGCGGAATATCGGCATTTCGGGGTCGACGAAGTGGGCAAGGTTTTCGAATGTAAGTCCTGCTGCCACCGATACCAGTATTTGCGGCTGGCGCAGGCGCAGAGGCTTCAATACTTCTTCCACTTTCCACGGTTTTACGGCAATAATTACAATGTCTGCTCCTTCGGCAGCTTCCTTGTTGCTGTTTGTAATATGAATATGGGGATGCTCTGCTTTCAGTTGGTCCAGCTTAGGCTGGCTGGGGTTAGATACAGTGATTTCTTCCGCCTTGATGTAATGGCCGTTAGCCAGTCCGCGTGCGATGGCTCCGCCCATGTTGCCTGCTCCTATAATCGCTACTTTCATGATGTTTCCGCTTTTTATGTTTGTTACAAATATAATCGGAAAAGAAATAGGTTGGGCGCTTTGAGCCGATTTTTTCGCCGGAGGAAAGATTTTTTCAAATGAAGTCCGCAGTGTCTGACGGCAAGGGCGGTGAGGGGAGAGTGTGGGTAGGGCCGACGTCCGTTTACCAGAACTTGTTTTGTTCGGGGTTATACTCAAAACCAGCTTCTTTCAGGCGGCTGACAATGTCGTCTTTACTCACATGGAGGTCTTCACACAGCGCGTCGAGCGAAGGATAAAAGTCGCGCAGCTTCATGTTTACCACGCTGAACAACATCATGGGGTCTTTCGGTAATTCCATATTCTTTCTCAGTTAATTGTTTCGGGGGCAAAATTACAAAATATCCCGTTCCGTTATTCGCTTCGGCGCGAATTTTTCGACAGTGCGCCACACGGATTGGAAAATAGGGAATATTCATGAAATAAATACTAAAGTTTCGGCCGCAAGTCCTGTCAAATCAGGAAAAAGCATTACCTTTGTAACCTAAAATTTACGAGGTTATACAGATATCAAATCTTAAAAATATGATGGAACTTGATTTACTCACTGCCGTATCTCCCATCGACGGACGATACAGGGGCAAAGCGGGAGCTTTGGCTGCCTATTTTTCAGAATATGCACTGATTAAATACCGCGTGCGAGTAGAAATAGAATATTTTATCGCACTTTGCGAGTTGCCGTTGCCGCAACTGCAAGGGTTGGATTGCGCTCGCTTTGAGCAGTTGCGCGACATTTACCGCAATTTCTCGGAAGCCGATGCAGCGCGCATCAAAGAAATAGAGAGCGTGACGAACCACGACGTAAAGGCTGTGGAGTATTTCATAAAAGAGCAGTTCGACAAGTTGGGCGGACTGGAGGCTTATAAAGAGTTTATCCATTTCGGACTCACTTCGCAGGATATCAATAATACTTCTGTACCCTTGTCGATAAAAGATGCGTTGGAAGAAGTGTATTATCCGCAGCTTCAGAAGCTGATAGACCAGCTTACGGCTTATGCCGAAGAGTGGAAAGATATTCCTATGTTGGCTAAAACTCACGGACAGCCGGCTTCTCCCACTCGCTTGGGAAAAGAAATCATGGTGTTCGCATACCGCTTGAACCGCCAGTTGGCAGTGTTGAAAGCTTGTCCGATTACCGCAAAATTCGGTGGGGCAACGGGTAACTACAACGCCCATCATGTGGCTTATCCGGCATACGACTGGAAAGCATTCGGTAATAAATTTGTAGCCGAGAAATTGGGCTTGGAACGCGAAGAATATACCACTCAGATTTCGAATTACGACAATTTGGGAGCCATATTCGATGCCATGAAGCGTATCAATACCATCATGATAGACATGAACCGCGACTTCTGGCAATATATTTCGATGGAATATTTCAAACAGAAGATTAAAGCAGGTGAAGTAGGCTCAAGCGCAATGCCTCATAAAGTAAATCCTATCGACTTTGAAAATGCTGAAGGAAACTTGGGTGTGGCAAATGCCATTCTTGAACACTTGTCAACCAAGCTGCCGGTGTCTCGTTTGCAGCGCGATTTGACCGACTCGACTGTATTGCGCAATGTAGGCGTTCCGTTCGGGCATACCTTGATTGCCATTCAGAGTTCGCTGAAAGGGCTGGGCAAACTGTTGCTGAACGAGCATAAGATTTACGAAGACTTGGACAACTGCTGGAGCGTGGTGGCAGAGGCCATTCAAACCATTCTGCGCCGCGAGGCTTACCCGCATCCGTATGAAGCACTGAAAGCGCTTACTCGGACTAACCAAGCCATCAACGAAGCATCTATCAAAGAATTTATCGAAACACTGAACGTTAGCGAAGAAATAAAAAAAGAACTGCGTGCGATTACGCCGCATAACTATACAGGCATGTAATAAAATGATTTACCCCGAGAGGGGGATGATAAATAAAAACTAAACAGTAAAAAGATTATGGAAGAAAAAGAGAACAGACAGGAAGGCGGATACAGCCGTTCTAACCGTGATGGTTACAAGTCTTACAACAACAGAGAAGGTTATAACAGAAACAATCGTTATGAAGGCGGGAGCTACGGACGTCGCCCGAATTACAACAACGACAGAAATGAGCGTCCGTATCGTTCTTCGTATAATCCGCGCTTTAACAACAACGACGGCGAAAACCGTCAGCAGCGCAATTACGGCGAACGCCCGTATCGTCCGCGTTATAATAATGCGGAAGGTGGAGAGCAACGTCCGTACCGTCCGCGCTTTAACAATGCGGAAGGTGGAGAACAACGCCCGTATCGCCCGCGTTATAACAGTGGACAGCAAAACGATAACGGCTATCGTCCGCAGTATCGTCCGCGGTTCAACAATGAAAATCAAGGAGGTTATGGTCGCCCGCAAGGGGGAGGATATCGTCCGCGTACTGCCGATTATAACCCGAATGCCAAGTACAGCAAGAAGAAACAGATAGAATATAAAGATATACTGACCGACCCGAACGAACCGATACGTTTGAACAAGTTTTTGGCTAACGCAGGTATCTGTTCGCGTCGTGAAGCAGACGAATATATCACCGCAGGTGTGGTATCGGTAAACGGTGAAGTGGTAACAGAACTGGGAACCAAAATCAAACGTACCGACGAAGTGAAGTTCCACGATCAGCCTGTATCTATCGAACGTAAGGTGTATGTGCTGCTTAATAAGCCTAAAGACTGTGTGACTACCTCCGATGACCCGCAAGAACGTAAAACCGTGATGGATTTGGTAAAAGGAGCTTGTAAGGAACGCATCTACCCGGTAGGCCGTCTCGACCGCAATACTACCGGTGTGCTGCTGCTCACAAACGATGGCGATTTGGCTTCTAAGCTGACTCACCCGAAGTTCTTGAAAAAGAAAATCTATCATGTATATTGTGATAAAGACGTAACGAAGGCAGACCTTGATAAGATTGTTGCCGGAATTACGCTCGACGATGGCGAAATCCATGCCGATGCCGTAAGCTATGCTTCGGATACAGACAAATCACAAGTAGGTATCGAGATTCACTCAGGTAAGAACCGTATCGTCCGCCGTATCTTTGAATCGCTGGGATATCGTGTGGTGAAGCTCGACCGCGTTTATTTTGCCGGACTTACCAAAAAGGGATTGCGTCGGGGCGACTGGCGTTACCTCACCGAAAAAGAAGTCAACATACTCCGCATGGGGTCTTTTGAATAATTGATAAAAATAAACTTGAAATGGAAACAATTCGTAGAACAAAAATTGTTGACCTGCTGAAACGCCGCGACTTCGGCAGCATGGTCAACGTAAAAGGATGGGTTCGTACCCGCCGTGGCAGCAAACAAGTAAACTTTATTGCCCTGAATGACGGTTCTACTATAAATAATGTGCAGGTTGTAGTAGATCTTGCAAACTTTGATGAGGAACTGTTGAAACAGATTACTACCGGTTCGTGTCTGAGCGTGAACGGCGAGTTGGTAGAATCAGTAGGAGCAGGGCAGGCTTGCGAAATTCAGGCACGCGCCATCGAGGTGCTCGGAGTATGTGACAACACGTATCCGCTTCAGAAGAAAGGACATTCTATGGAATTTCTTCGCGAAATAGCACATCTTCGTCCGCGTACCAACACCTTCGGAGCCGTATTCCGTATCCGTCATAACATGGCTATTGCCATCCATAAGTTCTTCCATGACCGTGGTTTCTTCTATTTCCACACACCGATTATCACGGCGTCGGACTGTGAAGGAGCAGGTCAGATGTTTCAGGTTACTACGATGAACCTTTACGATTTGAAAAAGAACGAAAACGGTTCGATTATCTACGACGACGATTTCTTCGGAAAACAAACCAGCCTGACGGTATCCGGTCAGTTGGAAGGAGAGCTGGCAGCAACGGCATTGGGAGCCATCTATACATTTGGTCCTACATTCCGCGCCGAAAACTCGAACACGCCCCGTCACTTGGCTGAGTTCTGGATGATAGAACCTGAGGTTGCGTTTAACGACATCAACGATAACATGGATTTGGCAGAGGAATTCATTAAATATTGTGTACAGTGGGCATTAGACAACTGTTACGACGATGTGAAATTCCTGAACGATATGTTCGACAAAGGTTTGATTGAACGCCTGCAAGGTGTATTGAAAGAGACCTTTGTACGCCTGCCTTACACGGAAGGAATTAAAATACTGGAAGAAGCCGTAGCCAACGGACATAAGTTTGAATTCCCTGTATATTGGGGAGTGGATTTGGCTTCGGAACATGAACGTTACTTGGTAGAAGACCATTTCAAACGTCCGGTAATCCTGACCGACTACCCGAAAGAAATCAAGGCATTCTACATGAAGCAGAACGATGACGGAAAGACTGTACGCGCCATGGATGTCTTGTTCCCGAAAATCGGAGAAATCATCGGCGGTTCGGAACGTGAGGCAGACTACAACAAACTGCTGACTCGCATTCAGGAATTGAATATTCCGATGAAAGACATGTGGTGGTATCTGGATACACGTAAGTACGGATCATGTCCTCATTCAGGATTCGGCTTGGGATTCGAGCGTCTGTTGCTGTTCGTTACCGGTATGGCGAATATCCGCGACGTAATACCTTTCCCGCGTACCCCGCGTAATGCAGAGTTTTAATACTCAGGACTTTATTGTTTCCTGATAAAGGAAGATATTCACCCTCCGTATGCATTGAAAAACACTACCGTTAGTGTAGGGCATCGCAAGCGGATGAGTTACTTAATTCTACCCATAGAACAGTCGTGTCCTATGGGTAGAATTTTTTATGCCTTACAGCAGCGTTTGAAAACGATTTAAACAGGCTCTTTGAAAAAATAGTAATAAAAGTAGCGGGCTTTCAAAATAAATGCTTATATTTGAATATCAACTTGATTGGATTGTAAACCAAAAAGCAATATTATGAAAGTCCGTCATTTTTTCCTGTTAGCAGCGATGTTGCTTACTGCTGTCGGTAGCTTGGCAGCTCAGGATATTCAAGAAAAAAGGCCGATAAATTTGAGCGGCGTATGGCAAATGTGTTTTTACAGTTCTGCTTCTCCCGATATTCCCGGCGAGTTAAAGACCAGTAACTCTTTGAAAATTCTTTCCGAAGACGGTTGCTTTACTAATGTTGTCATGATGCAGACCGGAGCCGTTGTTATCGGTTATGGTACGTATGACGTGAAAGACGGTAAAGTGTATAACGAGTATGTGACGAGAAACATTCACCTGCCTCAGTTGAACGGGCAGATTAATGAAATGTATTTTACGTTAGAAGATGATGGCGATCTAATGTATGTCAAGTATTACCTCACCAAAGATGCGGATGGTAATAAAATAGATTCTTGGCAACATGAAATTTGGAAACGTGTAACAATGCCTGATACATATCCAAGTAACATTGTCCGTTAATAAAAGCGAGGCTGCTTCATTCCCGAAGTAGCCTCGTTTTATTTGACAGCTATTATTTCTGTAAAGGATTCCAGCCCTGCGCTTTAATCTCCAATTCATTGCCGTCGCGGGTAACCAAGACATTGCCCAGCTCCGGTTTGGTGATGTGCCCGATAACTTTCACGTCCTTTATCTGAGATACCTTTTCGTGGTCTGTTAGCGGAACGGTAAACAGAAGTTCATAATCTTCGCCGCCGTTTAGGGCGCATGTCGTAAGATTCATGTTAAATTCCTCTGCCATCACAGCCGTTTGATAATCTATTGGGATACGGTCTTCGTAAATGCGGCATCCCGTATGGCTCTGTGAACAAATGTGCATCAGTTCCGAAGACAATCCGTCCGATATATCCATCATGGCAGTAGGTTTGATACCTGCCTTGCCTAAAGCCTCTATGATGTCTTTTCGGGCTTCGGGCTTCAAAAAGCGTTCCAGCAGGTATTCCTTTCCGGCAAAATCCGGCTGAACATCTTTTTCTCCCTGAAACACAGCTTTCTCACGTTCCATGAGCTGAAGCCCCATATACGCCGCACCCAAATCTCCGCTTACGCAAATCAGGTCGGTCTCTTTAGCTCCGTTCCGGTAAACCACCTTGTCTTTGTCAGCTTCGCCGATACAGGTTATCGAAATTGCCAGCCCCGTAACCGAAGAAGTGGTGTCTCCGCCTACAATGTCTACCTGATGCAACTGGCAGGCGAGCTTTACTCCTTCGTAAAAATCCTCTAAGTCTTCAATGCAGAAACGTTTCGAAACAGCCAGCGATATGGTAATCTGTTTCGGGGTTCCGTTCATCGCATAGATATCAGAGAAATTAACCATTGCCGACTTATAGCCCAGATGTTTCAGCGGAGTGTATACCAAGTCGAAATGAACCCCTTCCATCAGCAGGTCTGTGGTTACCAGTACCTGTTTCTCTGCGAATTCCAATACGGCAGCATCGTCACCTACCCCGTATTTGCTCTCATTGTTTTGCAGCGTGATATCCTGAGTGAGGTGTTTGATAAGCCCGAACTCCCCTAAGGTTGAGATTTCTGTTCTATTTCCTTCGTGCATAGTTTATGATCTGTTGATAAGTTCTCGCATGATTGTTGTCATTTTCGGTTGGGCAGCGTCAGCGGCTTTTTGTACTTCCTCATGAGATACCTCTACTATTTTTCCTTCCACACCCAAGTCGGTGATGACTGAAATGCCGAATACCTTGATGCCACAGTGGTTGGCAACGATAACTTCGGGTACGGTAGACATACCCACTGCGTCTGCCCCTAAAATGTGGAACATCTTATATTCGGCAGGAGTTTCAAAAGTGGGTCCTTGCGTACCGATATAGATGCCTTGCTGCACGTTGATGCCTTTCTCTTCGGCTATCTGAAGAGCCTTGTTGATGAGTTCTTTCGAGTAGGCTTCGCTCATGTCCGGGAATCGTGGGCCGTATTCGATGTTCTTTCCGCGCAGCGGGTGTTCCGGGAAGAAGTTGATATGATCGGTAATAATCATCAGGTCGCCGATAGAAAAATCAGGGTTCATGCCTCCGGCCGCATTCGATACGAATAAGGTTTTGATACCGAGTTCGCGCATTACGCGGACGGGGAAAGTTACTTCTTGCATCGAGTAACCCTCGTAGAAGTGAAAACGTCCTTGCATTGCCATGATATCTTTGTTACCTAATTTCCCGAAGATCAGTTTCCCGCTATGTCCCTCCACGGTTGAGATAGGAAAATTGGGAATGTCTTTGTAGCTTATTTCGTAAGCGTCGGTGATTTCGTGTACCAAACTTCCCAAACCTGTACCTAAGATGATGGCGGTTTCGGGCTGGGTGTGCATCTTACTTCTTAAGAAATTTGCTGTTTCTTGGATTTTTTCTAACATACTCGATAATTTGATTGTTAAATAATTGTTTGTCTTCGTCTAAAAACTCCACTTTTATGGGGAGTATGTAAAGGTTGTTTTTTAAAGTTTCCGTCAAGTTGGGATGATTGGTAAGGCGCGCTGCGTCTTTTTCGGTTGTAACAATCATCCTTTTATCTGTTTTGCAGCGGTCGAAAGCCTGTTGGATGCGGGCTATATCGGTTGCGCTGAAAGCATGGTGATCGCCGAATGTAACCGGATATACGTATGGCGTATAAGCCGATAATTTCCGGATAAGCGGGGCAGGGGAGGCAATGCCTGTCACTACGATGATGCTTTCATCGGTTTTCAGCGATTCGATGCGTAGCCGTGGCTTACCGGATACAAAGGGTTGTAATTCTTCGTAAACGAATTTCGTAAAATACAACTTTTGGTTACTGAGCGGAGCTATCCGGTTTTGCAACGCTTTGGCTTCTTCTTTACTTAAAGAGTCGGGACATTTGGTTACGATAATGATATCGGCTCTTTTTTTCTCTTTTACAGGCTCGCGCAAGCGTCCTGCCGGAAGCAGTTTATCCCGAAAAATCAGCCGGTTATAATCGGTCAGCAAGATAGACAGCCCCGGTGTGACGTAACGGTGTTGGTAAGCATCGTCTAAAATGATAACTTCTGCGTCGGAGGTTGCAGACATATTCATGAGTTGCTCGATGCCATGACACCGGTTACGGTCTACCGCCACATAAATGTTCGGAAACTTGCGCGCCATCTGAAAAGGTTCGTCTCCAATGTCTGCCATCGTAGTGCGGTCTTGGTAAAGCACAAATCCTTTCGATGTCCGCTTATACCCTCGGCTCAGTACGGCTATCTTGAATTTTTCGTTCAATAGCCGTATTAAGTATTCCGTATGAGGGGTTTTCCCGGTACCCCCCACACTCAAATTTCCGATGCAGATAACCGGAACGGGAAAACTTCTCGATTTCAGAATACCCAAATCGAAAAGTTTGTTTCTGATTCTTACCCCGATACCGTATAAGAAAGCAAAAGGCAGCAAAGCATAATATATCCGGACTTTTTGTCGATTCATAAAAGAAGTCCCGGTTATTTTATTTGATATTCAAACGGCATACGTGCTTGCAGGCGATCTGCTTCGGCTGCATGATTCATCCACATGAAAGCGTTTCCGTAATTGCCGAGCAAATTTTTTACTTTGCTCTTTATGTAACGCTCGCCGTTGATGTTCAGCAAACTGGTAAATATATCTTCTTTTGCGGGGTAAGACAGGATGGTATAATTCTCTACATTCGCCGTGTCTGCTGCTATTGCGATGGCCTTGTCCAGTCCGCCCAGTTCGTCCACCAAGTTTAATTCTTTGGCCATGGCTCCGGTCCATACACGTCCCTCTGCTATCTTCTTGAGTTCTTCTATCGGAATGTTTCGACCATCGGCACAGCGTTTGGTAAACAGTTCATACCCTTCGTTTACCATGTTCTGTATCAATGCCTGTTCTTCCGGGTTGAAGGGGCGGTTAATAATGCCTATATCAGACAGTTGGTTCGTCTTTACTCCGTCAATATGTATATCAAGTTTGTCGTTGACTAACTTCGATACGTCCGGAAACATTCCGAAGATACCGATAGAGCCTGTTAGCGTTGTTGGTTCGGCTACTATCTGTGTGGCTGCACATGAGATGTAATAACCGCCCGAAGCCGCATAGTCACCCATCGAAACAATAACAGGCTTTTCTTCTTTCAGCAGAGATACTTCGCGCCAGATTTGTTCAGAAGCGTATGCGCTTCCTCCGGGTGAGTTTACACGCAGTACCACCGCCTTGACATCCTTGTTTTCACGCAGTTTGCGTAAGTCTTTTATTACTTTCTCCGAGTTGATACCTTCATCGTAGGCAATGTCTGCTTGGCTGTCTATCTCCCCGTAGGCGTAATATACGGCTATGATGTTCCCGCTTTTGTCTTTGGGCGTATTGCGTTTCACATTGGTCATGTCGTTTAAAGTCAGAACAGAAAGTTCTTGGTCTTCTTTACAGTCGGTCAATTTTTTCAGATACGTTAATACACCGTCTTTATACATGAGCGTGTCTGCCAGTCCGTTTTCAATGTAAGTTTCAGCCGGCTGGAAATCCATGTTCAGGTCTGCCAGCTCGTTGAGTCTTTCGGGTGTCAGGTTGCGCGAAGCCGATACGTCTGTTACAAACTGTTCCCACAAAGAAGATACAAAAGCCTGCGTTTGTTCACGGTTTGCTTGGCTCATTGCAGTTTCCGTAAAAGGTTCTACGGCAGATTTGTATGTACCTACTCTGAATATTTGCATCTCGATGCCTACTTTTTTCAGCAAATCCGTAAAAAACATGGTTTGTGCCGATAATCCGTGCCACATAATGTTTCCCGAAGGGTTTACTATAATTTTATCGGCAACACTGGCAATGTAGTATGCCGATTGGGTATACATTCCGCTGTATGCCACTATAAATTTCCCGCTTTCTTTAAAATCCACCAATGCGTTACGTATTGCCTGTAACGATGCGGTAGAGCAATTATAGGCTCCGGCATTCAGGTAAATACCTTTTATGTTTTCGTTTTCCTTTGCCTTTTTGATGGAAGATAAAATATCATCCAGTCCGTAGGTCGTTTGTTTTTCGCCTAAAATTTGGTCCAACGGGTTTTGCTGATAACGTTCCGAAACGTTTCCTGTCAGGTCAAGTAAGAATATAGAATTTTCACGAACTGTCGTTTCAGACTCTGACATCGCGATAAATCCGGTTATCGTGAAAAGACTTAGTATAAAAAAAATGAATCCGACTACAATAATCCCTGCTATGGTAGCCAACATGCTCCGTAAAAACTCTTTCATCGTTTGATATATTAAATGTTATTAAGCAAAAATACGCTTTTCAGCGGAAAAAACAAAAGAGTAACGCTAATTTTCAATAGAAAAAACCGTGTTGCGGATGTTGTTTTAGCCCTATTTCCTCACTCCCAAAAACGCAAGCCGAAGCGTTGCCTGTTCCTACCGCATGTGACAGGCAACGCTCCGAATAGAAATTTTCGTCCTTTCGGTTAGAAATTTGCCCGTGTTTGTGCCGCATAAATAAATGTAATCGCGTACGCCCGTATATATAGATGTGCGGTTTTTCATCCTTCGCTTGCTCCCTTCCAAAAAGTTTCCGTTGTAAAACCCTGTTTTACAGCATATTTTCCACGAATATCAAAAAAAGATG